>JAICXZ010000651.1 GCA_025934475.1 Mucilaginibacter sp.
GCCGTGACTTTGCAATGGTTCACAGAGCATTGTCCATTTTTCGGTTCTGAAAAATTTCCACCATTTGCTAATGAATGATTGTTCGTAGAAGCGATCAAAGCATTTGCGGTCATCCCAGCAGGCTAATACGGCCCATTGCTGCCAGTCGGGGTATAGATCGAATGTGCCTTTTCTGCCGCTTCCCAGCAACTGCCAAAAAGAGCAACCTTTTTGAGAGTGCATTGGCAAACGATGCAGGGCCATGGCAAGCAAGGCAAAAGGCGCGCCGATCTTGGGATAACGTACGATAGTGAGGCTGACGATCATCGGGGCTAAATTATGAGATTTGTGTTATTTAATTTTCTCCGCAGGCTGCTTACTTTTGCTGTATGGCCGAAGATTTAACCATCATCCGTTCGACGGATAAAAAAGAACAATATCTTTCATTGATTCCGCAAATAGAAGCGTTGCTAGAAGGCGAAACAGACCTGGTAGCCAACCTTGCCAACGTATGCGCGGCACTTAAAGAACAATTTGGCTGGTTTTGGGTTGGATTTTACATGGTAAAAGATGGCGAATTGGTGTTGGGGCCGTTCCAGGGCCCGGTGGCCTGTACCCGGATTGCAAAGGGCAAGGGGGTATGCGGTTGGGCCTGGGAGCATTGCAAGCCGATCATCGTACCCGATGTAGAGGCATTCCCAGGACATATTGCCTGCAGCTCAGCTTCGCGCTCTGAGATTGTCATTCCGCTGTTTCACGATGGACTGGTCGCCGGCGTCCTGGACGTGGACAGCGAACATCTAGATCTGTTCGACTATGTTGACGAGATCTACCTCGACCAAATCGTAAAACTTATTCGCTTTTGATCAAAGTATTCCTGATACCTGGGCTGGGCGCCGATGCGCGCATCTACAAAAACCTCGATTTTAGTGGTTATGAGGTAATTAATATTAGCTGGATTGACCCGGATAAAAAAGATACGCTTGTAACCTATGCCCAAAAATTGATAGATCGTTACCTAATCACCCCGGGCTCAATCGTGGTTGGCAATTCGTTGGGAGGGATGCTGTCGATGGAAATCTCGAAAAAGCTTGAGTTAAATAAAACCATCCTGATATCGAGTATCAAAACGAAAGCAGAAGCGCCTAGAAGCCACAAATGGTACAGGATGGTGCCCCTTTACAAACTGGTACCGGCAAAATTGTTTTCCAGGCTTGGCGTATTTGTGAAATTTGCATTCGGTAAAATGTCGGCAGAGGATCAATGGCTTTTTGTGAACATGCTCGAAAATACGCCGCCTCATTTTATGAAGTGGGCGCTGGGGGCTATCTTGTATTGGGAGAATCAAACTATTCCCCCAAAAGTTTCTCATATCCACGGCGACAAGGACCTTGTTTTCCCGTATCGGCGAATCAAGGATGCAACCATTGTAAAAGGAGGTTCGCACATCATGATCCTGAACCGTGCTGAGGACATCAATATTTGGCTAAAAACAATTCTACCACTTTGAAACTACCGCAATCATTTTATCTGGGCACCGACGTTGTTGCCGTCAGCAAAGCCTTATTGGGCAAGTATTTGTTTACTTGTATCGATGGTTCACTTACTGGAGGATATATTGTTGAAACAGAAGCCTATAATGGCGCTGTGGATCGCGCCTCCCATGCTTATGGAAACCGCCGAACCAAGCGTACTGAGGTTATGTTTGCAGAAGGCGGTATCGCTTATATCTACTTGTGTTATGGTATCCACGAGATGCTGAATATCGTAACCTCAACTGAAGGGCACGCACAGGCAATCCTCATCCGCGCTATTGAACCAACCGAAGGAATTGAAACCATTTTACTGCGACGTGGGATGGATAAAGTGAAACCTAATATCACAGCCGGGCCAGGTTCGGTTGCAAAAGCGTTGGGTATCGACCGTAAACTTAATGGCGTCAGCCTGCAGGGTGATGCCATGTGGATTGAAGATAGGGGATTGCAGTTTACTGATGATCAAATTGCCGCTGTACCGCGTATTGGAGTTGCTTACGCAGGACAGGACGCATTACTGCCTTATCGTTTTTATGTAAAAGGCAATTCATTTGTGAGTAAGCCCAATAAATGAATCATTCATGCAGAGACGCAAGATTTGCGTGTCTGTATCGCAATATTTGTAATATTGATCTATGATTTACCAGGATAACCTTGAATTTGCCGAAAGTCTCGATACTGAAGACGAGTTAAAGCATTTCCGCAATGAGTTTTTAATTCCGCAGCATGACGGGAAAGATGCGATTTACCTGTGCGGTAATTCACTCGGATTGCAGCCAAAAAAGGCAGCTGACTATTTAAGCAGGCAACTCGGTAATTGGCATCAGCTGGCAGTTGAGGGTTGGTTCAATGGCGATGACCCCTGGCTGCTTTATCATCAAAAGCTTAGAGGTACATTATCCAAGATACTAGGCACCCTCGATGATGAGATTACTGTTATGAATTCACTTACAGTAAATCTTCATTTATTGCTTGTAAGCTTTTATAAACCAAACAGTAAAAGATATAAAATCATAATGGAAGGCGGAGCTTTTCCCTCTGATCAATATGCGATCGAGAGCCAGGTTTTATTTCATGGATTCGACCCAAAAGAGGCGATTATCGAAGTTTTTCCACGCGAGGGCGAGTATACTTTGAGTACAGAAGATATTCTTTCTACTATCGAAAAGCATAGTAATGAATTGACATTAGTTCTTTTTGGGGGAATCAATTACTACACCGGGCAGGTGTTTGACATGAAAGCGATCACTGACGCCGGACATAAAGCTGGCGCGTTTGTTGGCTTTGACCTGGCCCATGCGGCAGGAAATGTTCCGGTGCAATTACACGATTGGGATGTTGATTTCGCGTGCTGGTGCTCTTACAAGTACATCAATTCTGGCCCTGGTGGTATTAGCGGGATATTCGTTCATCAAAAGCATTTTGAGAACAAGGAACTGAAGCGTTTCTACGGCTGGTGGGGCTATGGCGTAGGTAA
>JAICXZ010000127.1 GCA_025934475.1 Mucilaginibacter sp.
CGATGGGTTAATGGGCAATACATAGGCAGAATCATGTCTATAGTTAGCTACTTTTATGATCTTCAATTTGCATTTTACCTCATTTTGCAGCCAGCCTTCGCCATTTATCATTTGCGCATATTCGCCAAAGGTCATCCCATGCACTACTGGTACCGGGTCGAGCCCTACAAATGAACGGTAAGCCGTATCCAACACGGGGCCATCAACATAGTAGCCATTTGGATTAGGTCTGTCCAGTATCATGAGTTCCACATGGTTTTCTGCGCAGGCTTCCATCACATAATGGAGGGTAGACAGGTAGGTATAAAAACGAGTGCCAACATCCTGGATATCGAAAATCACCAGGTCGAGCCCTTTCAGATCATCAGGTGATGGCTTATAATGTTTCCCATAGAGCGAAATAGCGGGTATGCCTGTTTTCGGGTCGATGGTATCATTTACGGTTGCCCCATTGCTTGCGTTACCCCGAAAGCCGTGTTCGGGACCAAATATTTTTGTGATGTGAATGCCTAATTTAACGAGGCTATCGAGACTGGAAACATGATTGTAGCCGATTACAGACGTCTGGTTGATCACCATCCCGATATTTTTATTTTTTAAATAATCGAGGTATAGGTCGGTTTGGTCAGCACCTGTAATTATATCGCCATGAAGTGTGGGTACTTTATCCCGATGCCTGTGAAAGAGATTATTAACCGGATCTGGATTACCCAAAGTTGTCCTTGTGCCCGTATTTGGGCTAGAGCTCCGTTTTTGAATAGCATCATCGACAGAAGGCTCTTGCGCGAAGACCGTGCTGGTGCTTATTATAAAAGATAAAATAAGGGCGAAGGTTTTTTTCATGAATTTGTATTAATATCATCGCGTATGCTGATAACCGAATTCAACTGAAATCTGCATATTTGCGAAGTTACAAAAAATCACCCTGCCTTGAGTTTTGCCTCATTCATATCGTCCAGGATTTCTTTTAAATCTAACCGCACTTATTCCAAGCTCATTGTGCGTATTGCCATCATCGGCATTATGCTCAGTCTTGGCGTGATGATATTGACGGTATCTATTATCAGGGGGTTTAAGCTCGAGATCAGGCAAAAACTGCGGGGCTTTGCAGGAGATATCCAGGTTCAAAACTTTGATAATAACAACTCCTACCGGGCTTCGCCTATCCACATCGATCAACAGTTTATAAAAAGTGTACAAGCCAGTCCGTTTTTTACAAGCATCGTTCCAACGCTGACCCAACCTGCAATCATAAAAACCAAGACCGAGATAGAAGGCGTAGTGATCAAAGGAGTCAATAAAAACTACGACTGGACCTTTTTTAAAAAATCTCTTGTTGCCGGGCAGGTGATCGATTTTAGTGATACGGTTGGATCGCAGAAACAGATCATGATATCCAGTTACACTGCCAACCGGTTGAAGCTAAAAGTTGGCGATAAATTCCTGATGTATTTTGTACAGGAATCTCTGCGTAAGCGGGCATTTTACGTCAAAGGTATTTTTGATGCCGGTATTGAAGATATTGACAAGACATTCGTGGTTGGCGACATGTCGTTACTGGTCAAGCTGAATGGATGGGATGCCGACGAGATTGGCGGTTATGAGCTGCGCGTTGATAACTATGACAACCTGGACGCTGCAAGCAATTTCCTGACGGATAAAATGCCTTTGAAACTAAGGGCGTACACAATCATTGAAAACTACCCTGCAATTTTCGTCTGGCTGAATGAGCTCGATCTGAACTCGACAGTAATGATAATCCTGATGATATTGGTTGGCACCATTAATATGATATCGGCTTTGCTCATCATCATCCTGGAACGTACCTCTATGATTGGCATATTCAAGGCAATGGGGGCCGCCAACTGGACCATCCAGAAAATATTTTTATATAATGCCGGATATTTGATCGGAATCGGCCTGGTTTTGGGTAATATTTTCGGATTGGGGATAAGCATTTTCCAGTCGCAGACCCATTTTTTTAAGCTCGACGAATCTTCCTATTACATGAAATTTATCCCGATGCGCCTGCAGTTTGGAGACGTCATCTTGCTTAACATCGGGACGCTCATTATTTGTCTGCTGGTGATGATTATACCATCCACCCTGGTTACCAGAATAGCACCGGTGAAAGCGATACGGTTCAAATAAGACACGATTCCAGAATTTAAGAGATTTGAAAGGATTCCCCATGCGGATATCCCTACTTATCCATCGAATCCTTTAATCGTGTCATTTCTTCTTTACCTTGAAATCAAACTTAAGATTAACACCGCCGGCACCGAATTTCAATTGCTGGGTGCCTAATCCATCAAGCGGATATTTTAAAAATGGCTCTATAACCAACCGGTTCATGCCAAATGTGTAACCCGTACCAAAAGCAAAATTGAGCGTTTTGGCGAAATAAAAACTGCTGAAGTTGCTCGATGCAGATTGACCTTGCACTTGCGAAACACCGGATGTAAACAGGGCCGGGTTACTATAGCTATACGTATACTTTTCGTTAATAAACGTGCCGGAACTCACCCCCGCCAGGATATAAGTTTCACTTTTGCCCGGGTTGAACACATATTTTAAGTTCATAGGAACGTCGAGCCCAATCAAACTGGCATCATAGCTCTTGAACTGAGGTGTACTTACGGTATATAACTGTAATTTGGTTATTGTGGCGTAGTTCGAGGCTGCAACTAGATTAGTCGATGACGGCGTTGGCGGAGGAAGTTGGTTTGCATAAGACAGGCTGTTTTGACCCACTAAAACACCGGTTGATATTTTAAGATTGTCGCTTATCCTGATGTCAGATGTTACACCAGCGCCTACATTGAATTGGTTATTGCTGCCTTTGGCATAATTGACATAGGTTGCCGCATAGATCCCAAATCTTACGAGCTTACTATCCATTGGCAATTTTTTATCTGGTGTTTTTTGATTGGCGACTACATGGTTGTCTTCAAATATGTTGGTCGGTTTCTTAGGCTGTTGCTGCTGCTTCATATTTATTCCCGGTTGGGAATTCGCAGCATACGATTTGGTGCCGGAATCAACCCTCGCATTTGATGCTGATGTTTTGGAAGGCTGATCATTCTTAGGTTGCGCGTTCGCCATAGCGCTCCTATTAGGAATAGCGACTTGTTCCAACGGCTCCTGTTTGCCCGGCTGATTTGCGGTCGGCTGTTTTGGCTCCGATTGGGCAATTGAATTTGCAGCTTGCGGGATCACGCTGTTGTTATTCGCTACTATAGATGGTTGGCCCGCGCCAGAACGGATTGCCGGTTTTATTTCCTGGCCCGGTTTAATTGAAGCGACAGTGGTCGCTTTTTTATTATTCGGTATTGATTTGGTTTTAGTCGTGCTGTTTTGAGCGAGCGTATTTTTTGAAATAGCAGATGAAACAGCTATTTGATCTTGTTTTTTTACGGAAAGACTATCAGCTTTCCCGGTGGCGCTGTTTTGGGCGAGCGTATTTTTTGACGCGGTTGACGAAACGGATGTTTGATTTGATTTGCTCACAGCAAGGCTATCCGCTTTCTTCACGGTGGTGCTTGTAGCGGCTATCTGCGAAACAGTATCGTGATTCCGCATTTTTTTACCATTAGCCAACTCCTGGCCATTGTTTTCATTGCCTGATCTCACCCACAGTATCCCTACAAAAAATAACAGCAAGGCTGCGGCCCCGCTAAGCCATATCCAGCCTGCGACCCGGCGTTTCTTTTTTTCGGGGAATTTCTCCCTAAGCAACTGCCAGCCCTCATCAGCCGAAGTATCTTCGTAATTGTCGAAGACTTCTTTGATGCGCTTACTTAAGTCGTTGTCCCAACGCTCATCCATGTTTTTGCTTTTCTTCCGTTATTACTTTCCTCATTTTCTCCTTTGCCCTGCTTAAATATACCCGCGATGAACTGGCCGGTATTTTTAACATCCCGGCAATCTCATCGTGGTTGTACCCATCTATCTCATACAAGTTGAATATGGCAAGTTGGATGGGGGGTAGGCCTCGCATCATACTCAAAATATCCTGCGCATTCAGTTCTTCGATTGCATTTACCCGCATGGCCAGGCGCTCGGCGCCGTCGAGATCGGTATTGAGCAGGAGCTTCAGGTCTTTTCGCCGCCTGTCTATCGCTGTGTTTACCACGATGGTACGCAGCCAGGCTTTAAAGGGCTTGTTTTCGTCGTAACTCTTCATCGAGTTGAAAGCCTTGATAAAGGCGTCATTCACAACCTCCATTGCGTCGTCCCGGTTGAGGCAGTAGCGCAGACTGATACCCATAGCATAGCCGTAGAACTGCTTGTAAAGCAATTCCTGGCATTTTAAACTGCCTGATTTGCATTGCCTTATTAATTCATCTTCAGCAATGCGCCGGGGTGGATGCATTAAATAATATTATTCAGCCTATACCTAAAACTTATTTTCTTAGTCCTTACGACTACAGCTACAATATCGCTACAATAAGCGAAAATATTTTTGCGCCACTAACGAAAAAAGCCGGCTTGACGCCGGCTCCCCTCAAAAACTTAAAAAAAATATCACTGCGACTTTTTCAGGTCGTACTGTAAGCTTAATGTATCTATGCTGTTAGCGAGCATCTGGAATACCGTACCATCATAGTAATACTCATATATGCCGTTTAAGTGAGTTTTAGTTGGCGTGCCGGTTTTGGGATATGTGGCATCTACAAATTGAATGTAGGGATAGCTTATAGCATAGCTGCCATAACTGCCTGCATGCACTGTTGTTGTATCGCCTGTTACCGTATAGGTATTGCCGCTCGAATTTATTGTTACAGTAATATTGCATTTAGTTGTGTCAAAAGGAACCTTGTCGGTCGACCTGTGGAGTAATCTGAACGTGCCGGTGAAGGTGCCGGAAACAGCATTATTGTTCGATTGATTTTGTATATCGGATGTCGATTTAAGACAACCCACCATAAGCAATGCAGCGGCCGCAACCAGGTATAGTAATTTGTGTTTCATTCTTGTATTTTATTAGGTTTACGATACAAAATACAAAAACGCTACAAGCAAAACTATATTTTATAATTTTTTTGCTTCGTCCCAAAACACATCCATCTCGGCCAGGGTCATATCATGCAGGTCGCGGCCCTGTTCTTTGGCTTTATTTTCAAGGTATTGGAACCGTTTGATAAATTTCCGGTTGGTTTTTTCCAGCGCATCTTCGGGGTTGATATCTATAAACCTTGCGTAGTTGATCAATGAGAAAAGCAAGTCGCCAAATTCGCTCTCGGCCCGTTCCCGGTTGATCTGACTTTCGTCCTCGGCGTTAAACTCGTTCCTGAACTCACGCATTTCTTCTTCTACTTTCGCCCAGACCTGTCCTTTTTCCTCCCAATCGAATCCTACGCCTCGTGCTTTTTCCTGTATGCGTGATGCTTTTACCAATGCAGGCAGGGACGCTGGCACCCCGCCAAGGACAGATTTATTACCCTCTTTTAGTTTGATCTGCTCCCAGTTGCGTTTTACATCACGTTCGTCAATTACTTCAACATCGCCGTAGATATGCGGGTGGCGATTGATGAGTTTATCACAGATGCCATTCAATACATCAACAATGGTAAAATCGTTTGTTTCGGAAGCTATGCGGGCGTAAAACACCAGGTGAAGCATAATATCGCCGAGCTCCTTTTTTATTTCGGGCATATCGGCGCCGAGTATCGAATCTGAAAGTTCATAAACTTCTTCGATTGTGAGATGGCGAAGGCTTTCCAGGGTTTGTTTTTTGTCCCAGGGGCAATTGAGGCGCAGATCGTCCATAATGGTCAGCAATCGTTCGAATGCTGCTGCAGGCGTATGACCGGTAACAGGGGCTTGTATGGGCATGTTTTTAATTTGCAAATGTGCGGATGTGCAAATGTGCAGATTTTGAATGTCTGATTAAAAAATATTGATGCGAATGCTGCGCAAGCTACATCTGCAGATTTGAAATCTGTACATCCGCACATCCAATAGCCCGAAGCATTTCGCGTTTGCCGGGTGCGCCCGGTGCTTTTTGCACTGCCATTCCGAGGCTTTTGAGCAGGCGCTTCAGGTTACCGGTTATGGCATAGGTGACAAATACACCGCCGGGTTTTAAAAATTGAACCGTGTGTTTTATTGATGATTCATCCCACATTTCGGGCTGGTGAATGGCTGCGAAGGCGTCGAAGTAGATCACGTCATAACAGTCATCACTCTTAAAATCCAGGAGTTTGCAGTTGGCGGTTTGCAGTTGGCAGTGACTGTTAAGATTGACGGGCTGCCTTAAAGAATCAGAGTATTGCTGTACAAAACTGCTCCAAATGCCCTCAGAAACATATTCTTCATAGCCTGTTTGACTGATCATTTCCGCACTAAGCGGATGGGCCTCAATTCCTGTATACTCCAGGTTTATGCCTTTGGCGGAGCAGTAGTCGGCGCTTAGCAGAAAATTGAGCCCGGTTCCAAATCCAACCTCAAGTACAGAAACATTGGTTGCCGGCGACTTTTCTAAAAAATAAGCCAAACCTGAATTGACAAACACATGCTTGCTCTCCTGCAGGGCGCCATGTTTGGAGTGATAGTTTTCGCCTACTTCGCTGTTATAAATGGTTTTGGAGCCGTCGCCGGTGGTGACAAATTGGAGCATGACTAATGTCCGGTTTCAGAATTTTGATTTCCCACTTCAATAACCGCTTCCCCCAGGTCATATACCGGCACCGACGTAATTGCTGCTGCAATAATGCTTGTGCCTGCCGCAGAGCGGTACCCAGCTGCACAATGGACCACAATGGGTTTATCGGTAGGTATTTCGCTCAATCTTTCACGAAGCTCGGGTAGCGGAATGGATAGTGAATGGTCGTATATCTTACCTTCATGTACTTCGCCGCGGTTACGGACATCGACGATAGTATAATGGTCAGGGTGAAACTTGTAATCCGTTGTGTCCAGCTCAGGAAGTGTTTCTGTGCCGTTATCAGGAGGAAGTAATGCTGCTTTGATATTTTTTTCGTACCCGATCTTAGCGGCCTTTTTTACCAGGATGTCAATACTTTTTTTATCTGAGCCGATGAGGTAGAAAGATTCCTCCGGGCCAACGATAGATCCGAGCCAGGTCTCGAACCTGTCACCATCCTGTATATTCATAGCGCCGTGGATATGTCCTTTTCTGAAATCGTCACTTGGCCGGGTGTCCACCACCAAAACGCCTTTTTCGAGCTCGGTATTGCGGTGCATGTGCGATACGGAAGCTATGCTTTCTTCCAGTGATCCCGCTCCTTTTTTGTTGACTTCAACGTCATAGCCAAAATATTTCGGCATAAAAGGCTGATCGGAGGTCATCAGGTTTACAAAGCGCAATTCGTCCATCAGTTCCAGCGCATAATTTTCGCGCAGCTCGCGGCCGATGGTGCTTTCCAGGTCGGGACTGATATTTTTACCACAGAGCGAACCAGGACCATGTGCAGGATATACAACCACGTTGTGTGGTAATGTCATCAGCTTTTCGCGGGTCGAATAATAGAGTTGGCGCGCCAGTTCTTCCTTAGCGGCTGTAATGTTACCAGCGTTCTCGCGCAGATCCGGGCGACCAACGTCACCCACAAATAAGGTGTCGCCGGTAAATATGGCCTGCTCCGTTCCGTCTTCGTCGATCACCAAAACACAGATCGAATCAGGCGAATGGCCGGGCGTATTTATTGCTTTAAGTTTAATATCGGCCAGGTAAATGATGTCCCCATCGTCGAATGTTTC
>JAICXZ010000060.1 GCA_025934475.1 Mucilaginibacter sp.
AGATCCGCGACGAGCTTCCACAGCAAACTTACCTCGATCTGGCAGTTTGGTACAACGATCTCGGACTTAATTACGATTGCGCACTGGTGCTCGAAACTGCGCCACAAAAAGATAATGAAATTGAATGGTGGCTCGCCTGGCTACACCGTAATGATAGTGGTGCAGCTAAGTGGGCAGAAGTCGCTCAAAAAGGAAGCCCTGAATTTGTGTTCCCTTTCCGTGCCGAAAGCGTTCCGGTAATGGAATGGGCAGTGGAAAATTCGCACAACTGGAAGCCCGACTACTATTTGTCACTCATTTACCAATCTGCCCATGACCGGGACAAGGCAAAACAGGCGATAGTACAGAGTGGTAATACCAGCGACTACGCACCTTATTATGTGTATCGTGCCCGCTTATGTGATTCAAATGATACAAAAGATAAGCTGGATAATTTGCAAACGGCTGCCAAACTCGACCCGGAAGGCTGGCGCTATCGCAGTGCCCTGGCCGAAGAGCTTATAAAACAGGGACGTAAAAACGATGCTCTAAATACTATCGAGCCCTTCTATAAAAAACATAGCAGCAACTACATGATCGGTATGCTCGACGCCCGTTGCCTGATGCTGAATGATCGATACAGCGCCGCAGAGAAGGTGCTCGGTCAATTACATGTGCTGCCTTATGAAGGCGCTAAAGATGGGCATAAGTTATATGAGCAGACCAAGCTGATGCTTGCCTTGCAGTTGATCAGGAAAGGACATCTTCAGGAGGCGGCTAAAAAAGTTGATGAAGCCCGACTATGGCCCGAACACCTCGGCGTCGGCGCTCCGTATCCGGATCAGATTGACAATCGTCTCGAAGATGAGATTGCCAGCCTTATAAAAGAGGGCGCCGTTCACAGTCCTTCAGAAGAGGTATTGGACGAATACCTGGCCAAAGTAAAAGCCATTAATGGGATATAGTTGCGGCTTGGTTCATACCACTGTAAGTGATGGCAATCATTTACGCATTTGATGCAGCGCATTTGCACAATCGACTCCTTGCGTTTAATTTGCAGCAATTCGAATCCAGCAATTAATCAAGCGGGCACATGAGCAGTAATATCTTCGCCGATCCTAATCTATCGAAAGAAATAGAAAAATATGCGCGGCTGAAGAAGCTTCGGCATGATGAAGTACTGATCAACCCCGGCGACAATATCGTATTTGTGCCGATTGTAACCAAAGGCGCTTTGCGTATAGTACGGCAGGATGAGGACGGCCGCGAGGTATTCCTCTATCATTTATACCCCGGGCAAACCTGCGCCATGGCTATCAACTGTTGCCAGGCAAACAGGCGAAGCATGATCAAAGCCGTCGCTGAAGAGGATACCGAAGTTTTACAAGTGCCGGCCAAACTCGTTGAGGAGTTGTTCAAATATCCCGAATGGAAAACCTTTATCAACAGTACCTACGGAAGTCGTTTCGCCGAGCTGATAGAGGTAATCGACCTGGTCGCATTTAACAACATGGATAAACAGGTGCTCCATTACCTGCAGGAAAGAGCCAGGGCCACTAACTCAAGTTTTCTTCAAATAACCCACCAGCAAATTGCTGACGAGCTGCACACTCATCGCGAGGCAATTAGCCGTTTACTGCGCAGCATGGAGCAGAAAAACCTGGTAAAACTTGGCCGGAATACCATCGAACTACTCGCCTAATGGAACATTTGTTCCCAACCAAAATTTTTGACTGATCTAACTTTATATCAGTTAATTAATTCGTCATGAAAAAGAATATGGGTTCAGCCGACCGCGTCCTGCGTTTTATGGCAGCCGTGGTTATAGCAATATTATATCTCACTCATCAAATAAGCGGTACCGTTGCTATCGGTCTGCTGGTAATTGCCGGCATCCTGATCCTGACAAGTTTTGTTAGTTTTTGTCCCCTATATCTGCCGTTTAAGATAAATACAGCGAAAGACGATGAGTGATGTAAAATTTGCTCGGTGAAGGCACTTATCAACCGGTAAGTGCCTTTTTTATAAAAAAATGCGCTATCCAACAAATGTTCCCAACCAGCTCTTTCATACTCCCGACCTTTGTATCATCAAATAGAAAATTATGAACGATATTTTAAAAATGATTCAATCAGGGGCCAGGGTAGTGGATGTAAGAACACCCGGCGAGTATATAGATGGCCATCTGGCCGGGAGTGTGAATATTCCTCTAAATGAGATACCGGCACGTATCGGGGAATTCGAAGGTTCGCAAAGCACAGTTGTATGCTGTGCATCTGGCATACGCAGTAACAAGGCCGCGAATATTTTGCGGCAGCAGGGAATAAACTGTCTCGACGCCGGTTCGTGGCTGAATTTAAAAGGAATTGTGAACGTTAACGTCTGATAGCGATGATAAATACCATAAAAAAATTGCTGGGCCTGGGTCCCAAAGCCGACCTGAGTGAATTATTAAAAAACGGCGCCGTCATCATTGACGTGCGCAGTCCCGGTGAATATGCTTCGGGACATGTAAAAGGATCGGTTAATGTTCCGCTGGATTCGCTTAAAGGCAAGCTGGGAAAGTTTAAAAAAGACGTTCCGGTGATAACATGTTGTGCCTCTGGTATGCGTAGCGGCATAGCCCGGTCGGCGATGTTGCAAGCCGGATTTCAAAAGGTATATAACGGCGGCAGTTGGCACAATTTAAAGAAGTACGATAAATGAATACTTTTCGTCGCAATATTCTCAACAATTGGAATGTAATGCGAGCCTTGCGCCTCATCCTGGGTTTGTGGATCCTGATTATGGCGGTTAAATCGCACGATATCACCATGATTTTTCTGAGCACGTTCCTGGTGCTTACAGCAATTTTCGGTGTCGGTTGCTGTGGCGTTAATGGCTGTTATGTTCAGTCGGTAAGTGAGGGTAAAAAGTTGCCGGACGAAGTTGAGTATGATGAAATAAAATAGATAATCATTAAAAAGATAATACGATGAATACTGAACATTTTTATGAGGTTGATGTGAAATGGGTAAATGACAGGCTCGGCGTTTTGGATTCGCCCGAGCTTCACGATAAAGTAGATGTGGCTACTCCGCCTCAATTTCCAAAAGGGATCGACAAGGTATGGTCGCCGGAGCATTTATTTACCGCGGCGGTTAACAGCTGCCTGATGACAACTTTCCTGGCCATCGCAGAAAATTCAAAACTCGAGTTCGAAGATTTTTCGTCTAAAGCGCGCGGAAAACTGGAAATGGTAAATAATAAGTATGTAATGAGCGAGGTGATCCTGATGCCACAACTCACTATCAAACGCGAAGAGGACAGGGAGCGGGCGATGCGTGTATTGCAGAAGTCGGAAGCAGCCTGTTTGATCTCCAATTCTATCAAATCAGAGATCAAATTTGAACCAGAAGTGCTTATTAGCACACAAGTGGCTGCATAAGCCATATTATAAACTTAAATCAATGCCCGGTATGTTTACTTTAAAACATGCCGGTTTTTTGTTTTATCGCCTAAAAAAAGCTGATCGTCGGTTTCTGTTTTCCCCTCGTCTATTTCGTTTCAGCCCCTTGCTCAATAATGCGTTATTCGCGATATGAAATTATTGGATGAAATCCGAAATTTGAATTAATCGCACTCAAACTTCAAAATCATGAGAAATATCATGTCCCTCCTGGGGCGGCCGGCCGCTACTGCACTGCTGATCGTCGCTACTACCGCAGTCAACCAATGTTTTGCTCAGTCGTCCCCCAAAACAATGCTGCTGGCGCTTTCAAAAAACGATCATACGCTGGCAATGGTTGATCCGACAACGCTTAAGGTTATTGCGAAAGCTCCTGTGGGCGCCGATCCGCACGAAGTCATTGCCTCTGCCGATGGGAAGACAGCCTATGTAACCATCTACGGCGGTGGCAGTCTCCACGAGCTGGATGTGATCGACCTGGTTAATCAAAAGGCTTTGCCAAGTATCGATACCAGGCCGTTTTTCGGGCCGCATGGGATAACCTTTGCCGAAGGAAAAGTTTGGTTCACCGCCGAGGGCTCCAAATCCGTTGTGCGTCTTGATCCGGCAACCGGCAAGTTCGATTGGGCCATGGGCACCGGGCAAAACCGGACGCACATGATCTATGTGGCCGATAGCGGCAAACGAGTTTATACGACCAATGTTTCGTCGGGCACGGTGAGCATTCTGGCGGATACATTGATGCGGGGCTTTGGTGGTCCGCTACCGGGCGCGCGTCCACAAGGTAGTCAGCCTCCGCCACCGGGAGCAGGTGGTCCTCCTCCTGGATTCAAACCGCAGCCTCGCCATGATTGGGTACAAACGGTCATAGCCGTATCTACCGGTTCGGAAGGATTTGATGTATCGCCTGATGGCAAGCAACTGTGGACCGCCGCTGCAGATGATGGAACTATTGCTGTGATTGATCTTAGTACTAAAAAAGTAGTTGATAAAATCGAGGCCAAAGTGTTCGGCGCCAACAGGCTTCAATTTACGCCTGATGGCAAGCGGGTTTTGGTTTCAAGTCTGCGCGATGGTAACATCGTGGTCTATGATGTAGCCTCACATAAAGAAATAAAGAAAGTAAATATTGGCCACGGCGCTGCCGGTATTTTGATGGACCCTAATGGATCGAGAGCCTTTATTGGCTGTACAGGCGATAACTATGTTGCGGTGATCGATCTGAAAACTTTGACAGTTTCCGGTCATATCGATGTAGGTGGGGGGCCAGATGGCCTTGCCTGGGCAGTTCAGCAATAGTACAATTGATAGAACGATCAAAAAAAAGCCTTAGGACTCTCGTCTTAAGGCTTTACCATTAATAGGGGCTATAACCTGGTAACCAGATCTGTCATGGATTAACTACTAAAACCTGGAATGTTCCCGGTTTTAATTTAGGCCTGAATTCGCCTTGTTTCTTCGGCTCAAACTCACCGGTCGGCAGGTAGACCATGTGACTCACCTGATCCACTGCCTGGGTGCGGGCGCCTTCTTTGGTCTTCAGATTTTTTACTACAGTGAATTTACTTGGCGATTGCTCTTTGATGATGGTCAGTGTTCCCTCGCCGTTGGAAGAATATATTGTTTTTAGTTTTTTGTCGAAGCCAACTGCATCGCACTCGTCACCTATTGGCACGGTAGTTACTACTTTACCGTTGTTGGCATCCATCACCACCAGCATTTTATTATCGCATCCGGCAAATAAACGCATGGTCGAGCGGTCGATGGCTAGTCCCGATGCACTTTTGCCCGGTGCTATCGGCCAGCTGTGAATGATCTTGAAGGTTTTGGCGTCAATAACATCCATTTCGCTTTTCTCCGCATTGTTTACATAGATGTGCCCTTTGCCATCACTCGCCGCCGTTTCCGGCCAGCCTGTTAATTGAATAGTGGCTATAGCTTTGTCGGTCGATGGATCGATCACCGTCATATTTTTACTTTTGCCATTGCAGGTGATTATTTTTTTGGAGAAATCGTCGTACAAAATGCCGTCAGCAAACTGACCTGTGGGCACATGAGCAAGCACTTTGAATGTTTTCAGGTCAAAAACCAGCGCGCTGTTTGCGCCTCCGTTTGTGATGTACCCCTTACCCAAAGCGTGCACCAACGCGATGCCATGAACATCCTTGTCCGATTTGATCACACCGATAGAATCCCCGGTCACCTTATCGAGCACATTAACCTGCATGCCATGCGACACATATAAACGATTGGAAGCTGTGTCCACGGTAGTATAATCATAACCGCCGCCGCTTTTAATATGAAACGATTTTGCGATGTGATATCCAGCCGGTTTTTGGGCATAACTGCTTGCTGCAAAAAGCGGTAAGGCAAGCATTGCCAGGAGCGAAGTTTTTCTCATTAACTATAATTTTCAGTTAAGCTAATGATCGTTTTTGGAGAAAATTTGGATAAAAACCTGGCTCTCAAATAAAAACGGCAACACATGATGCCGCCGTTTCTTCAATTATGTTTTTGGCCCTTATTTCTTCAGCCCGATCTCTCTCAATCGTTCATCTAAATACTCACCTGCAGTCATATCGCTATAAAGTTTTGGATTTAGCGCATCGATACAGGATGGCAGACTAGTCAGGTCCATATCTGATTTAGGATGCAAAAAGAAAGGTACCGAATAACGCGATTTATTCATTTCCTCTTTTGGCGGATTTACCACACGGTGGGTGGTCGATTTCAGTTTATTGTTGGTGAGCCGCTGCAGCATATCCCCCACGTTCACCACTACATCTTCGCCATGGGCCTTTACCGGGAACCAGGTGCCTTCGCGGGTTAGTAGCTCGAGGCCGTCGGCGCTGGCGCCTATCAGCAGGGTGATCAGGTTAATGTCTTCGTGTGCTCCCGCGCGTACTGCATCCGGTGGCAGCGCATCAGGATTCGTTATCGGGAAGTAATGCAGCGTACGCAGGATGGAGTTACCATTATGAACTTTATCATCGAAGTAGTTTTCGGGCAGATCAAGATAAACAGATATAGCACGCAGCAACTGTGTGCCAGCTGCCTCCAGCTTCTGGTAAACTTCGCGGGTTACTGAGTTAAACTCTGGTAGTTCGGAAACGCTAAGGTTTTCGGGGTATTCGTTTTCTACAGGGTCGCCATCGGTAACGGTTTGGCCGATTTGCCAGAATTCTTTGAGATCAGGCACTTTGAAGCCTTTGGCAGTCTCCTTGCCTTTGCTGGTGTAGCCCCGCTGACCGGCAAGCTCGGCTTTCTCATATTTCAGTTTAACATCCTCTGGCAAAGCAAATAAAGCTTTTACCTGCTCGTACAATTTGTCGATCAATTCTTTGCTCAAACCATGGTTGGTAATGGTTACAAAGCCGGTTTCGTTAAAAGCTTTGCCGATATCGTCCGAAAATTGCTTACGTTGCCGGGCATCGCCATTGAGATAGCTGTTAAGATCGAGGCGGGGGATGTTAACTGAATTCATAAGTATTGAGATTATGCGGTTGTAAAATTATTAATTAATTGATTGGCTGAGTGGTGCCTTGAAAAAATTTAGATGGTTGATAACTAAACGATTGGCTCCCAAAACAATTTAAGCATTAAACACTTTATATATCTCTGGGTCAAATAATACAAATACAAGCATAAAGCAAAAAGACAATGAAGACTTTAAATAAAATATGGGGCATAGGTTTGCTGGCGGGTTTGCTGGCGATTGCTGCTCCTAAGCGTAGCATGGCCCAGGATGAAGGCTATGTTACCGATCAGGAATTTTACGATAACCTGTCGCCTTACGGTACCTGGGTAAGCGACGACCAGTTTGGGGAGGTTTGGGTACCCGACGTAGACGAAGATTTTCGCCCCTACGCCACTCGCGGCCACTGGGTAATTACCGATTATGGCAATACCTGGGTATCCGACTATCCATGGGGCTGGGCAACCTTCCACTATGGCCGCTGGCGTTATGATGATTACTACGGCTGGGAATGGGTTCCGGGCCACACCTGGGCTCCGGCATGGGTTAGCTGGCGCCACGGCCGCGGTTACTATGGGTGGGCTCCGTTAAGGCCGGGTATCAGCATCAGCATATCTATCGGCGGTGGTTATGAGGCTCCGGACAATTACTGGACATGTGCGCCTGAAGCGTATATTACCAGTCCGCGTATATACAATTACTATACACCTCCAACGCGTACAGTTAATATTATCCATAACACCACCATCATTAACAATACCTATGTTAATAATAACGTGACTTATGCAACTGGCCCGCGTGTAGAGGAGATAAGGCAGGTTACGCACAATAACGTGCAGGTTTACCGGGTTAACAACGCCCCAAGGCCAGGTGCTGTGAGCGTTCAAAATAATACAGTTAATATTTACCGCCCGGTGGTTCAAAAAGCACCGGATGCACACCCCGCCAGGATAGTTGATGCAAAGGCTTACAGGAATGAGCACCCTGATGCACGTATTGCCAACCGTCAAAATAATACTACGATAAACCACCAGAATGCCGCGCGCCTTGCACAAGTGGCAAGGACCAGTGCACCGGATAACCGTGTGGTAAAAGTGAATCCTGTAGCTAACAGGCCGCAGCCAAACCCTGCTCAACCTAATGCAAGACCGAACCAGCCACAGAACAATCAGCAGCAGGTTGCCCAACAGCGTCAGCAGCAGGAGCAGCAACGTCAGCAGCAACAAGCTCAACAGCGTCAACAGGCTAGCCAGCGTCCACAACAGGCACAGCCAAACGGGCAGGAGCAGCAAAGACAACAAGTTGCCCAGCAGCGTCAACAGCAAGAGCAACAACGCCAACAGCAGGTTGCTCAGCAGCGTCAACAGCAACAAACTCAACAGGCACAGCAACGTGCCCAGCAACAGGAACAACAGCGCCAGCAGCAAGCTCAACAACAAGCGCAGCAACGCCAGCAGCAGGAGCAACAACGTCAGCAGCAGGTAGCTCAACAGCGCCAGCAACAACAAGCTCAGCAAGCTCAACAGCGCCAGCAACAAGAACAGCAACGTCAACAGCAAATGGCGCAACAACGCCAGCAGCAACAGGCGCAGCAAGCACAACAGCGCCAAATGCAAGAACAGCAACGTCAGCAGCAAATGGCGCAACAACGGCAGCAGCAACAGGCTCAGCAAGCTCAACAGCGCCAACAGCAGCAGGCTCAGCAACAAGCACAACGTCAGCAGCAAATGCAGCAGCAGGCACAGCAACGTGCCCAGCAACAACAGCAGCAACGTCAGCAACAAGCTCAACAACGTGCTCAGCAACAGCAGCAGCAACGTCAACAACAGGAGCAACAACGTCGTGCGCAGCAGCAAAAGCCCAGCGATCAGCCGCGTGACCAGCAGCCCAGGTAGGAAGTTGCTTTTAGCAGACTTTATATAAGCTATTTAAAATCGCGTATCTCAGCAGATGCGCGATTTTTTTATGTCCCCGGGGACAAATTTTTTTGAGAATAAAAAATTAATAAAATTTTAATGCAGAGGCTTTTATTTTAACTAATCGTAATTTTGATATAGAACAGAGCGCCGCAATTAATCGAATATCAAATTTTGCGCACATTCGGTGTGCAAAAGCAAGCTGCGCAAGGCGGCCAGACTAAAATTAAATTGCTTGTAATAAGTATATTAAATACATTTGCGCGCTTTTAAAGCCCCCTATTACATGAGTACCCATCTTAAAAAATTGTCAGCAGCTGGTATGCTGATCACGCTCGGAATCATTTTCGGCGACATTGGAACATCTCCACTTTATGTTTTTCAAACCCTGCTTACCGAAGGAAAAAGTGCAAGCGAGCCCTTTGTTTTCGGATGCCTGTCCTGTATATTCTGGACACTCACCCTGCAAACCACATTTAAATACATTCTGATTACGCTGCAAGCGGATAATCATGGTGAAGGTGGCATTTTTTCGCTCTACTCCCTGGTACGCCGTTACGGTAAATGGCTTGCTATTCCGGCCATAATAGGCGCTGGAACCTTATTGGCTGACGGTATTATTACCCCTCCAATCTCAGTGGCTTCGGCTATTGAAGGACTGGGCCAGGTGCCAAAATTAGCGAATATCATGATTCCCGGCAGCGACCTTATTATTGGCATTGTAATCGGAATTATATTCTTACTCTTCCTGTTCCAGCAATTTGGCACCAAGGTGGTTGGAGGCGCTTTCGGGCCGGTAATGCTGATATGGTTTTTAATGATAGGCACTTTAGGCACCCTGCAGATTATTCATTATCCTTCGGTTTTCAAAGCATTTAATCCGTACTATGGAATACGAAT
>JAICXZ010000761.1 GCA_025934475.1 Mucilaginibacter sp.
GGAAAGTATTGGGCGCCAGCGTATCCACCATCGTGGCCATGCTGTCAAAAGATTTTTTACGGCTTGTGTTTATTTCAATAATAGTCGCTTCGCCGCTGGCATGGTGGTTTATGCAAACCTGGTTTTTGCAGGGATTCGCCTATCGGCAAGATATCGCGTGGTGGGTATTTGCTGCTGCTGGGTTTACAAGTATCATCATCGCTTTTATTACCATAAGCTTTCAATCAATTAAAGCTGCTTTATTAAACCCGGTGAACAGCCTTCGCTCAGAGTGAGCATGGCTGTCGAAGAAAGTTTGAGGAGGAGCAGGGGAGCGGCAGCAGGCAGTAGACCGGCTAAATCAATGAACTAATAAGTACATAAACTTAACAACATGTTCAAAAGCTATGTCACCACCGCATTCAGGAACATCAGGCGTAATTTTGGTTACGCGTTTCTGAATGTTTTCGGGCTCACCCTGGGGATCGCATCCTGCCTCGTTATATTCCTGATCGTTAGAAACGAACTGAATTATGATAATTTTAGCAAAGCCGACAGAATTTACCGTGTCACGTTAAACGCGATTGACTTTAACTCAGATGTATCTTTGGCAGTTGCGCCCGCCATGCGTGCCGATTTCCCCGAACTTGAGCAGGTATCGCAGGTAATGTACTCTCACGAAGTGATGGTTAAGGTAAATAATAACCGCTTCCGCGAGAAGGATTTCGCTTTTGCCGACGAACATTTTACCTCTATATTCAATTTTCAATGGATCGCCGGCGATCCCAAAACTGCACTTAACGAACCTAATTCAATTGTTCTTACAGAAAGCCTGGCCAAAAAATATTATGGTGATAAAAACCCGATGGGACAGGTGATCAACATTGAAAATCAAATTAATGCCAGGGTTACCGGCATCATAAAAGATCTGCCTGGTAACAGGAGTTTGCCGCTGCAGTTAATTTGCTCGTTCGAAACGATAAAGAACCAGGTAAAAAACAGCATGACCCAGTTCTGGAACATCGGCGGCGGCTTTTTTACTTTTATTTTACTGCCCCCTCACTATTCAATCCACCGTATTCAAAGCCGGATACCCGCGTTTCTGCACAAAAACTGGGACCTTAACCCTAAAGACGTCAGACTGCCGTTACAGCCGCTTAAAGACATTCACTTTGATCAGCGTTATATCAACAATGTGGTAACACCAACTTCAAAAGATACTTATTATGCGTTATTCGGTGTTGCATTGCTTATCATTATCACTGCATGCATCAACTTTATCAACCTGGCTACCGCCCAGGCTATAAAGCGGTCGAAAGAGGTTGGCGTTCGCAAAGTATTAGGCGCGAGCCGGTCGCAGCTCGTCAAACAGTTTCTGGGAGAAACAACGGCATTGGTATTGATAGCTTTAATTTTAGGCATTGGTATATCAGCCTTGTTTTTGTCAGGCGCCGGCAGCTGGCTCAATATTAAAATTGATGCCCGGCAGTTATATCAGCCTGTCGTGATTGTATGGATAGTCTGTTTAACCATCCTGATTATATTGATAGCTGGGCTATATCCGTCCTTTGTGCAATCCGGCTTTCAACCGGTCGACTCGCTCAAAAATAAAACGGGCAGCTTTGTTCGCGACTTTACTTTGAGAAAAAGCCTCGTGGTGGCACAATTTGCTATCTCACAAATATTGATTGTAGGCACGCTCGTTGTCGCCAGCCAAATGAATTATTTTGAAAACGAGGACCTTGGTTTTAACAAAGACGCCGTTATTTCCTTTTTCATTCCTAACCACGCAAAAATGGCCATTTTAAACCAGGAATTGGTCAGGAACCCCGGTGTCAGGCAAGTCACTTTCTCGTCAGGCGCGCCATCCTATAATAACAATTTCACCAGTTTCAGCGCGCCCGCTTTAGGTATTACCAAAGACGATGTTACAGAGGTAAAATTTATCGACGAAAACTACACGGATATGTTTGGCCTTAAAATGCTCGCGGGCCAAAAGATCAGCAAAAAATTGCCGGCAGATACCTCCCAGGATATTGTTGCCAATGAAACCCTGATCAATAAATTGGGCTTTACAAATCCCCAAAAGGCTGTTGGCCGGCGCATAATGATGAATGGCCGTATGGCGACGATAATTGGTGTCGTTCATGACTTTCAAAGCGAATCGAAACACAAAAAAAGGAGGGCCTGCGCGCTAATGTACGCTGCCAGCAACTTTTTTATGGTAAGCGTGCGTATCCAGCCTTCAGCCATGGCTAAAACGATCGCTAAGATAAGCAAGTCATGGTCGGCATTATTCCCCGACAATTTGTTTGAATACCAGTTTCTGGACCAGCACATAGCAGCGTTTTATACCCAGGAACAAAAGGTATATACCGCATTTAAATTGTTTTCGTCCATAGCCATATTAATTGGCTGCCTGGGCCTGTATGGCCTGATTGCTTTTGCAGCTTCACAACGCACTAAGGA
>JAICXZ010000281.1 GCA_025934475.1 Mucilaginibacter sp.
TGATGTCGCCGATGGTAAAGGCCTTTTCTATGGTTTCGTCTGAACAATTTTTTAACCGCTGGCCTAGTGCCCATTTGGCACCCGCATAATCCTGCGCTTGCACTGCGCCCAGCCATTTTACAATTTCGGCGGGCTTACTAAACTGAGATTGTGAAAGATGCTGGTTCCGCAGTCTTAAGGAAAGAATGTCAAGTTCAGGCATAGGTTGTTAATTGCTATTCTTCCTCATAACGCCGCAGGCGATTGCGCAAAAGGCGCATCTCCTCATGCATATTCTGCACCCGCTGCAGCAGATGAGTAATAGCTTCAATGCCTGCCAGGTTAATATCCAGTTCGTGATGCAGCCTGATCATTTGCTCCAGTTTTTGAAGCTCACTTTCCGGGATAAAGCTTTTTTGATCTATTACCCTAATTTCTATCAGCCCCGCCTCATTAAGTGAGTCAATGAAAGTGAACTCCACGTGATGATAAGTGCAAAAATCGTTTGTTGCTATTAATCCTGCAGTCATGATCTTTTAAATTCTAAATCTTAAACTCTATTAGTGAGTAGTGAATGGTCAGTGTTTTAGAAATCGACCATTGACCATCACTTTTCACCTTCTTTTCGTAATTCGGTGAACAAATCCTTTTGCTTTTCGGTGAGATTTTTGGGCATTTGAATATCATAAGTTACTAACAGGTCGCCATGCTGGCCTTCATGTTTGTAAACAGGCAGGCCTTTGCCTTTTAGTTTTACTGTAACCCCGTTCTGCGTTTCAGCGCCTACTTTGATCTTTACCTTGCCGCTCAAGGTTTCGATGGTCACCTCACCGCCAAGAACTGCTGTATACAGATCAAGCTTAGCCGTAGCATGTAAATTGGCGCCATCACGCTTAAAATTTGGATCAGGAGCTATCTTAAATGTTATGTACAGGTCGCCTGCCGGGCCGCCGTTTACTCCCGGTCCGCCGTGGCCGGTAATCTTGATAGTCTGATCGTTCTCAACACCTGCCGGAATAGTAATACGGATGTTTTTCCCATTTACGGTTAGTGTTTGCTTATGAGGCTCAAGTATATCACGCAGGTTAAGCTGTAATTCGGCATTATAGTCCTGTCCCCGATATTTGGCCTGCCTGCCGCCCCGGGCGCCACCACCAAACATTGATTCGAAGAAATCTGAAAAATCGCCGCCGCCAAAATTTTCGAAGCTTTCGAAAGCCTGGCCCTGTCCGCCCCCAAAGCCGCTGTATTGCCGGTTACCCTGGGCGCGCTGCTGTTGGGCGTACTTTTCGTACTCCTCGCCGTGCTGCCAGTTTTCGCCGTATTTGTCGTATTTCTGGCGCTTTTCGGGATCGCTCAAAACTTCGTTGGCCTCGTTGATCTGTTGAAATTTTTTGTTCGCTTCGGTATCGTTGGGGTTCAGGTCTGGGTGATACTGCCGCGCTAGCTTGCGGTACGCTGACTTGATATCCTTGTCGCTTGCATTTTTGTCGATCCCGAGTATTTTATAATAATCAATAAAGGCCATATGAGATAGAAAACCTTTGCGAGTTCATTAGGTTTTTTCAGCTATAAAATTAATGCACAGACGGCAGTAATCAAGCAAAAAGATCAAGATCATTTTTTGCATGCAAAAGTTCGGATATTTGCACCATGTTTGATAAGAAACAGCACTGGGAATCAGTATACAGCCATCGTAAGCTAACCGAAGTAAGCTGGTATGAACCAATACCAGAAACCTCGTTATCTATTATTAAAAAATTTAAGTTGCCAAAGGATGCCTCGATCATCGATATAGGTGGTGGCGATAGCTTGTTTGTTGATTATCTTTTGCGATTAGGTTACACAAACATCACCGTACTCGATATTTCAGCGCACGCCATTGGCAGAGCCAAAGAACGGCTTGGCGATAAAGCTGAAAGTGTTAATTGGGCAGTAAGTGATGTGCTGAATTACAACCCCTCAGAACAATATGATCTTTGGCACGACAGGGCCACATTCCATTTCTTCACGGAGTCGGCTGATCAACAACAATATCTCGATCGTGCTCACCAGTGTCTTAATCCTGGTGGCTATATGGTTTTAAGCACATTCAGCGTTGCTGGACCGAGCAAATGCAGCGGATTATCTGTACAGCAATATTCTGAAACCAGCCTTTCGAATATGTTTGGCGCGTACTTCGAGAAGATAAAATGCATCAATAAGCTGCATGCCACTCCTTTACACGTCATTCAGAAATTTATTTATTGCAGCTTCAGGAACAAGGTGCTGACCGTTTCTTAATAATCAGATTTAACAGCGGTTAATCAGGCTACCCTAAATCGTATGCATCTCACCCACATTCCGCAGGATATAAATCTTTCCGGCCGGCAGCCGCGCTATATTTAATTCGTCAGAACGGATACCATCGATATTAGGCACGAAAACATCAATCGTTTCCAACTTGAATATTTCGTCCCTGCCGTCAACAGCTATTTTATAGGATGCATCATTTTTGGTAACCTCAAATATACGGTGAAATAATTTGCTGGATGATGTTACAAGCCCGGCCGGTTTGCCTACAACGTGTTGATGTTCCAAATGGAAAATAGCCTGGGCAACTGTATTGATAAACCTAATCTGCTGATTAGCATCAGTTATAATAATGGCCTCCGGCATGTGCTCTATGATGGCCGTTATACGATTCCTTTCGGCGAGAATATCAGTGGTATTGGCTTTGTCGCGCTCCTTCAATGTTGCCGCCATCATATTAAATGAGCTGGTCAGTTCCTCAAACTCCATGTTGCTGCCAAAGCCCATGCGATGGTCATAGTTCTTCTTGCTGATCT
Organism: Mucilaginibacter sp.; assembly: GCA_025934475.1. Lineage (GTDB taxonomy): Bacteria > Bacteroidota > Bacteroidia > Sphingobacteriales > Sphingobacteriaceae > Mucilaginibacter. The sequence goes on from JAICXZ010000281.1 coordinate 2,808, forward strand.
CTGCAAATGCCTCTCTCAATTTGATCAGAGGATCTGCAACAAAGGCACTGATGTTAACACTGAAACTAAAAAGGAGTAAGAAAGTGAAGCAGCAGACGATGCCCAATATCAGCACAGCATTGTTGACCGAAGCTTGTGCTGCGTCTGTTTTTACCACGATGGCATGCATATTTAGCCCCTCGATGGCACGCAGAGCAACCCTGGCATCTTGTTCGGCTGCTTCCTGTTCAGCTATTGGGGTTGTAGCCGATTGCAGCGCGGTGAATGACGAGCGTACCTGTGCAGTGGCTTCACGCTCGCCTTTTTCTGTGATATTATGTTCCTGTTTTACTAGCTGGGCATCGAAGGCGGCTTGTGCGGCGCTGCTTAGCGGCAGTTTGTTCTCATCGAGCACGGTACGCATTTCGCGGGTAAAGCTCAGTGTTTCGTAGTTGTTTTTCAGGATTACCTTCGAGCTATTGGAAAGCTGACTGACAAAATAGATTGAGATAATGCCGAAAAAAAGTACGACGATAAAGATCAGGCCCAATCCCAAACGTATTTTTTGTTTGATTTTCATGGCGGGAGTTTTTAAGAGGGTAATAACTTATATTAAAGTTACGGAGATTATTTGAAGGAAATAACCGGGAGCAAATAAATTGGTTTGAAAGTTGAAAAGAGCATTGTTAGAAGTTTAAAAGCTGACAAGTAATGAAGCCTCCAGGTACGTCTGCGCTTTTTCCCGCTGTCAAAAAAACTTCGTCCGGGTTAAAAGAAAACTTTTGCTATTAGCTTATAGTTAAAACTTATCAGATTCAATAACAAATTTCTTAAAAGTTTGTTTATCAGTGTAATAAGGAGTATATTTAATTATTGTTAAGCTTGGGCTATTGTAAAAGGTAATTAATTTAAAACTATTTAACTATGGCAGCATCCAACAATAACACGCAAACGGGCGTAGCAGCCGACAAAAATACCTCCATGGGGGTAGTTGCCGATTTGGTCATTGACAAGAATACACCCATGGGCAAATTTTCGGCTAACGTTGCGGGCATTGCCTCCGGGAACAGGGAGGAATCTGAGGAGCCGATCCAAATTCCAGGCCAGGGCGCTACCGCCAGGCAAAGCTGATAGTTGAATGGTACAGGTTATACGGTACCGCTCACATTTTTTCGTTAAAACTTCTGAGGTGCTCTTTTACCAGGGCGTCAGTGTTATGTTAATATCCTAATGCAATTTGACATAGCAAAAAGACTTGTTTGTGCCTGCTTTTTAACTTATGCAGGCATGGTAGCCGGTGCACAGAATAACCAGGTTGCACAGCTATGGTCGCAGGTTGCGCTGCATTCAAGTGATACAGCTGGGGTGGAACTGTTAAGAAAACTAAGTCTGCAGGTACAGGCCACTAAACCCGATAGCGCCTTGATTTATGCTCAACGGGGACTCGAACTAGCCCGCAGACTTTCCTATAAAAAAGGCGAGGCCGATTGTATGAACCGCCTCGGAGTAGTTTTGTGGAAGAATGGAAAATATGATCGTGCCCTTTTATTCTTGCTTAATTCGTTGAAAATAAGGGAAGAGATCAACGACCGCCTGGGCATCCTGAAAAGTTTGAGCGACATAGGCATTGTTTACTCCGATCAGGCTGACAACATCAAAGCACTATCCTATCATTTCAAAGCAAAAGAGGTCGCCCAAGAGCTACATCAAAGACGCCTTTTGGGCATTATAATGTCCAATATTGGCAATTGCTATATCAAATTGAACAAGGTAGATTCTGCATTAGCCTATGAGATGCAGGCTTATGCTGTTCAGCAAAGTTTAAATGATTTTGCGACATTGCCGAATACTTTATCCATCCTGGGCGATATTCATTATAAGATGGGGCACAGCGCACTTGCGCTTGATTTCTATCGAATAAGCGTAAACTATGCCTTAAAAAATGGGGACAAAGTAAACCTGGCCGATACATACAATAGCATCGCACTATTGCTCCGGCAGACAGGGGCTGCAGATTCAAGCGTTTATTACGCTTCCAGGGCGCTTGACGCCGCGCGCTCTGCCCAATATCCCGAAGGTATTTATCATGCCAGCAGTTTGCTTACCGATATCTATTCTGGCCGCAACGATCATCTCGAATTACTTTATTTAAAAACCGCTCTCGCTGCCAGGGACAGCATGTTTAATGTCGAAAAAATCAGGCAGGTACAAACATTAAGTTTCAATGAAGCAGCGCGTCAGGAAGAAATTGCCGAAGAAAGGCATCGCGAATCCGAGAACAGGATCATTAACCTGCAATTGATAGCGATAGCCATATTCATACCCTTTTTTTTCCTGTTGGTTTTATTGTTAAGCCAGAGCCGAACGCACCGAAAGGTTATTGAGTTTATGAGTGTTTTGTCTCTGTTGCTTGTTTTTGAATTTATAACCCTTTTTATACACCCTTTCGTGCAACGCATCAGCAATCACTTGCCAATCCTTGAATTGGTGATATTGGTATTGTTGGCTTCGATATTGGTGCCGCTTCACCATCGGCTCACTCACTGGATGCGCGAACGATTGGCGCACGCCCCGCCGCATCATCCCA
>JAICXZ010000024.1 GCA_025934475.1 Mucilaginibacter sp.
GAAGCCGCTGGTTCCGGACCAGGCAGTTTGCCAGTCAAGGCCGGACGGGTAAGGATTGCCGAGCATATTGAAACCACGAACTGCATAGTTGGTGCCGGTACCAGTACCGGTATAGGCCAGGTTTGAAGAAGTAGATGTATAATAGTCTTTGAAGGTAATCGGCCCGGTATTCAAATTGCCTGCCGATGTCAGCGTTACATCCTCAGGTGCTACATACGGGTAATGCGTACGGGCTGTCCAATTGGTTGCGGCCCCCCTGAAAAAGAACAGTATCCCTGTGCCAATCGGAACGCTGTAAGTACCTCCATCGCTTGTGCTTATGGTACCTCCCGTGGTCGAGTTGGTAATATTGGTTAGCCCCAGGAAATTTCCGCTTATATAAGTAGCATCGCTGGGTGTGTATTTCTCGTTATATACATATACGGAAGGGTTGCCAGCACTGGTACTACCGCCTGTACATCCGGTAATAAACGCATTAGTAAGACTGTTAGCTGTGGTAGTTTGACCGGCAGTTGATCCAACGATATAATTCAAACCAAAAACAGAATTCCCGTTAACCGGTGTGCCGTTGTTTATAGGGGATGATATGATGCGATAGGCTCGCTCCACCCACCTGCCTCCGGAGTAAGTGGTGCCACCCTGGAAATATCTTTCAAAAGTAAATATTCCTGTATACACATCATTTAGTCCTTGCGGAATCTCGCCAATAGTTGCTGAACCCGTAGAATCTGATCGTAGCACAAACGTTGCACCGGCTTGGTTATTTATGATGACATTTTGAGATCTGTCATTATAATAATACATCTGCGATGTTGGCCCCAGGTAAAATTTGCCTGCATTTTCTACGGACCCATAGTCGTCCATTTCGATATAGCAGGGTGAGCCTGAGGTCCCGGCATAAAAAGTTCCTGCATTGGTTATCGCGTGTAAAATATTGCTGCCACCCTGTAAATACAGAATGACGCTGTTGCCCGCATTAAAGGTACCCGAATTGTAAATAAATGAACCGGTATTGTCAACCTGTAAAATGCCGTTGCCGCCCACGGTAAAATTGGAATAGTTGGTTAAAATAGCGTCTTTTAATTCAAAGATCGTATTGGGGGAGTTACCGGTAAAAGTGAGGTTAACTGAAGTTAACCCGGGATTTATGTTCACACCGCTGCCTATAACGAGTTTATTGTTCCCGGTCAATGAAAGGGTGTTATTCCCGGTAAATGTTATCGTATTTACAGACGTATTTTTGCTTACAAGCGGTGCATTGGTGGTAGCCGGTATACTTACGTTATCTGTAGTAGAAGGTACGCCGTTTGGCGACCAGTTGGTACTTGTAGCCCAATCAGTATTTGTTGCACCCGTCCATACGTAACTGTAGCCGGCTACTACACCGTTATATACCTTATAGGTTATAGTATAATTGCTTGCCAGGTATCCGTTTGCCCCAACTGCGGCCGACGGTGTAACAGTATAAGTTGAACCCGTGGTTTGTGCTGTTGTAGGATTTGGCGCCGTAGTCAGGTTGGTTATAGTCTCGCCGTTTACCGTGCCGTAATAAGTAAAGTCTGTTGAGTCGCTTACGTTAACCGGCGAACTGAACCCATTAACCTTAAGCGGACCGGTGGCCACGATAACCAGGGGGGCTGTCGTTATATTGGCAGTAAAGCCCGAGGGCTGCGTCAATATATAATTCCCTGCGCTTGTGCCGCTGATAGCATATCCTGATATAGTTACAGAAATGCCAGTTCCAACATTCTGCGTTGCGAATACAGCTGTCGGCGTTCCACCAAGGGTAATACCGTCGCTGCCTATTATGCCATTCAATACCGCCGAGCCTGATATTGAAGCGGTGGTTGTTCCATCATAGCTTTTGTTACTAATAGTAATTCCGGTCAATGTTAAAGTTGCCGGGGTAATATTGGCCGTAAGACCTGCTGGTTGAGCCAGTGTATAATTGCCCGCATCGGCGCCGCTCAGGGTACTTGTTGAGGTAACCGCTATGCCTGTGCCGACATTTTTGGTTGCAAAAACACCGCTTTGAGTCAGTGTGACGACGTCTGAGCCGATAATGCCGCTCAATGTGCCGCCTGAAATTGTTGCGGTAGCAGTGGCATCATAAACCTTATTGCTGGCTGTTGCGCCCATGATCGTTAAAGTAGCTGGGGTAATGTTGGCTGTTAAGCCGGCAGGTTGGCTAAGGGTATAGTTGCCGGCATTTGCTCCGCTGATGGTATACCCGCTTACCGTTATAGCGATCCCGGTTCCAACATTTTTAATGGCAAATACGGCGGTCGGCGTGCCACCAATGGTGACCACATCACCCGCCGCGACGCCGCTTAATGTTGCAGTCCCCGATAGCGTTGCCACGGTAGTTCCGTCGTATACCTTATTAACGCCTGATAAACCTGTAATGGTTAAAGTTGCCCCGGTCACTATTATCTTTCCGGTAACATTCGTTATATCATAATTGCTTGCTAAAAAAACGCTGCCGATTGGCGCACCTGGGACAACTGACCCTATATAGGTGCCGACAGCGTCCGTTGAAGCCGAGCCGGTACCATAGGTAATAGTTATCGAACTTATTGTCTCTCCGTTTTGAAGTCCGCTTGCCGTAAATGCCGTTGAACCGGAGTAGCTTGTCAAAGTGGTGCCGTAGGTTTTTGAAACATTATTTGCTGTAAGCATTAAGTATGCTTTCGTAATATTAGCCGTAATGCCGGGTTGAGTTAACACATAATTGCCTGCACTTGCGCCGGTTAATGCAACCGTTACCACAATGCCGGTACCAACATTCACACTTGCAAAAGTACCGGATGAGCTAAGCGAAACAGCATCACCAGATACTGCTCCTACAAGTGTACCGCCGCTAACAGTGGCTGCGGTGGTGCCGTCATAAGTTTTATTGCTGACTATTGCGCCCGTGACTGTTAACGTTTGAACCGTAATATTGGCGCTAAGTCCCGTAGGCTGGGTTACAGTATAGTTGCCGGCGCTGGCGCCGCTTAATGTATACCCGGTAACCGTAACCCCAATGCCGGTACCAACATTTTTGCTGGCGAATACAGCTGTAGGTGTGCCGCTAAGCGTTGCCGCATCACTGCCAACGATACCATTTAAAGTTCCTGTGCCGGATAGACTTCCCGTAGTTGTCCCATCGTATGTTTTATTGTTTGCGGATAATCCCGAGATGGTTAAGACCTTAGGACTAACCACTGTTGTGAGCCCCGAACTGAAAAAGGATCCGCCGCCGTTGTTATCCGTTATTTTAATGGTAAATCCGTACGATCCTGCGGGGGTTGAACCCGAAGTCGTGATCGTAAAAACAATAGTGCCGTTGCTCCCGCTGGGCGTAAACGATGGTGAAGTTGTTGTACCACCGGTAACGGCTTCTGTAGCTGATGTAAAGGCCCATGTAACGCCGGTAGGTGTACCACCGGTCCAGGTTAGAAGTATATTGTCGGCAGATGGTCCAGCGGTGCCGGATTCAGTTAACGAAATTGTATAAGATATACAGCTGCAGCCGGTGCCGTAGGTAGCAGATCCGCTTTGGGTGCCATACACCACGCTCGAAACATGTTTCGCGGCTGCGAATGCAGAGATTGAAAAAACCAGGTTTCCTATGAAAGCAACTGCAATAATGGCGATCGCTTTAACCGTAAAAGCTTTGGCAGATGTTTTCAGCGTAGTTAATATACCGGCGAGAAGTAGAGCTTTTTTCATAATTGTGAATGTTAGGCAGGTAATAAAATTGGATATAGCTTGGTGAAATATTAAGTTGCTGTTTATGCGGCGCTCACACTTAACCTTCTTCAAAGCCTTTATACGAAAACGCTCCGGCAAAGTTGCATTAAAAGAAAATTTTTTTATTTTAAGTTAAGTAAAGCCTGTATTTAATGTGATTATCAGTTCATTAAAACTTTTAAAATAGCCGGCCTGCATTTCATAAAGGAATGATTCCGTTTATTTTATAAGATAAATTGTCACTGGACACGAACAAAAAAAGGCGGCCATGTAGCCGCCCTCTCTCATCAACTCAATCTTCCTCTTTTATTTTTGTATAGATACAATCTGCACCGGTCCCAGCAATCCCGAAGGAGAAAGTGGCGACTTGGCATTGTAAAACGGCATGGTGGTATAAGTATATTTTTTAGTCTCAGATGTTTGCTGATCGCCGATCAGGCGGTTTACCCAAAGGTTGGTCACCTTAACTTCGATTGTATTGTTTCCCGCCTTAAGTGCCCCAGCCATGTTTACTTTAAATGGTTTCTTCCAAACGATGCCGAGGTCCTTGCCATTGACTATTACCTGTGCGAGGTTTTTTACATCGCCCAGGTCAAGCCAAAGCTGTGAACCTTTTTTGAGCCAATCAGCTTTTACGTTGATTGTTTTGGTGTAGACAGCAGTGCCTGAAAAATATTTGATGCCGGTGTTAGCATTATCGGCCCAGGAAGTCAGATTATCAAAATTAGCTTGCTCCGGCGCTCCCCGGTCTTTCTGGAAGTGAACCGCCCAGGTACCGGCCAGCGTAATAACCGGAGTTTCGGCATGATTAGGCAGAACACGTTTGGCAAGCATAGTTTCGCCTTTAAATACCACGAAAATAGCGTCATTGGGCTCCAGGTGCAGCGGAACAGTTGTCCGGCCATCGGCAAACGAATAAGAGGCCTGATCTTTCAAGCCGGTTTCGGGATGCCATATTTCAACGTTCCGCCCGGCGATTCTAAAATCGCCATCAAGGTTCTCGGCTTTGTCCGATCGGTTGTTGATCCAGTAAATGTCGCTCCCTTTGAGTTTGCGGTGCACATAAAGGAGGGTAGCGCCGTCATCAGGTGTTTTGTACGAAAAGTCAGGAGTAACATCAACAGCTTTAAGTGCATCGCCAATAGCCTGCCCGCTGTAAACTTTGCCCTGTCCTATATTTCTGGTGGTATTGTCAGTACCCCACAAGCTGTTGACCAACCGTGCATATTCGGTTTTATCATCATCGCTTAAGCTCGGCGAACCAACCGGGCGCGGACCAGTAACTGTAGCGCCGGCATTTACCAGTTCGTTGATTTTTTTCAATACTTTAAGCGGCATTTCGGCGCTGTTTGAATCAAGCGCGAGTACTTTATAATTCATGCCGCTTGGCGTAATCAATTCATGATCTTTTACTGATAAAAGATTAAGTAATGCGTCCGAATTGATGAAGTCATAATTGTAGCCTTCGGGTACATCCGGCAGCTTTTTACCGAACAGGGCGGTGATGTTGTTGTCCTCGCCGTAATAGTAAACCACGTCGGCTACAAATTTACCTTGCTGCAACAGGTATGAGCTTCTGGACAAATAGCTTGTCCAGGCTATGGCTTCCTCAGCCCAGGTATCATGGCGATTGAACCACTGACCGAATGGGCCCAAGCCTAACCCAGGAATCTTATCATCAGTAGGCTGGTGAACCGAAGTGTGAACTACGAAACGGTTCAATCCGCTGGCTAATTCTAAATCAGCAGTCGGCTTCAATTTTTCCGGATAGAAAGACCATGCTGTTCCGCCAAGACCAAATGCAGTCATTGACTCTGCTGCCACCAGGTTTTGCCCATAGATATGCGCCACAGATGCCGATTCACGAATGTCAGATTTGTATTTCAAACCATCGCCCATTACACTCGGCGTCCACATGGCCGACATTGGAATATCGGCCTTGCGCTTTACGTCCATACCATCGGCGATCAAAGCACGGCCATCTTCATGCGATTCAGAGTAACGCTTCATACCACGCTCATGCAGGATTTTAGTTAACAGGTCATAATGGTTTTCGGCAACCAGTTCGGCCAATGTCTTCCGATAATCCCACAGGAAATTATCGCTTGCTTCCGCACTTTTTACAATGTGACCAGCCAACACCGGCATCCACGGAAGCATGCTGTAGCCACGGCGTTTTTGAAATTCAGCGGCCATGGCTGGCGTCCAGTTTTGTGTGCCGGCTTCCCAGCTATCAGTTACCACATATTGTAAGCCACCTTTTGATCCCATTAGGCCGCCCGTGGCATCCTTGTACATGTCCAGGTAATGCTCAAAATAGGCGCGAACGGCAGACGAATCCAGTTTATCCACTTCTAAACCCGTTGCTTCCTGTGTTGCCGGGTGATTGGTAATCCCGGTAAGTGAATAGCCAAAACGCATGATATTCCACCTGCCGGCCGGCGGCGTCCAGCTTAGAGTGCCATCCGCATTCATTTTTTGTGTCAGGTCGATTATGTCCGAGGTTGCTACTGCGTCGTCAGAAGCCGGTGTTGCCTGTTTGTAAAGATCTATTGCCGTAGCGTAAGCAGCTTTTTCTTCAAACCGGTTAACAACCGTGGCGGTATGCAAAACTATTTCGCCAACGTTGGTCGCTACTGGCTTGCTCGGGCCTCCCGGGCCCATGCCCATCAATGCACCTAAGTTTGGCGGCGTAATGTTTTTAAATGTTATCCTGAAATATTTTGCTGTTGTGGCCGGTATGGTTATGGTCTGTTCCAGCACGTTCCCGGCAGGGATAAAACATATCTGTTTAAAGGTTTTGCCGTCGTCGCTTACCTGCAGGCTCCGGTTATCTTTCATTTCGCCATAGAGACCGAATGGACCTCTATCGCCACCGCCAACAATAGTGACGCCTTTTATGGTGCGGGGTTTATCAAATTCAAATTGTATCCAGGCATATCCCGCCGTAGTATCCGGCGGCAATACACTGGTGGTTACCAGGTCGTCGTCGGTAAGTTGCGACAGAGTAAAACTCCCGCCGCTTGATGTAACCACCGGTTTTAGCTCGCTCATCGGAATGTCAGCTTCAGGTACTTTGTAAGCGATTACAGAGATATCGTGATAATACTCAGGCGCCGTAAAAGATGCTGTACCCAGACCGAGCGAGCTTTCGGCTTTTAAATTTTGGAACGGACCCGATGCGGAAGGCGGCTTTAGCAAAGTGCCACTGAAGGGCTTACCTCCGTCGACCATCGTTTCGCTCCAAACCACTTTCTTCATCCCGTTTTGAGCCGGTACCCACGGACCACCACTCTCGCTCCAGCCCGGCGATCCTGCAATGGCCATTTCCAGGTGCAGCGAGTCGGCCAGCTTAGCCGTGAACTTAAAAGCGTCTTTCCATTCGGGCTTCATGTATATCAGCCTGTTCTTCACAATTTGCGGCGTCATCATGGCGGCATCGAAATTTTGAAAGCCGCCGATACCCGAACGCTTCATCCATAAAAGATCGAGTTTAATGCCTTCTTTGGTGATGTTGCCGTTCATCCAATGCCACCAAACCCGTGGCTGAGCTGTAGCCGGCGGCGATACGAATTCTTGATATAACGTGTCCGGCGCTTTCTGCTGTGCGTTGGCAGAGCAGGCCCCAGCGGCTAAAAGCCCAAGAAGGGCCAGTTTTTTAGGATAATGTCTCATGTTGGTTTATCGTCTATTTAAAATTAAGCAAACGGCCCGATGAAAGAGCCGTTTGCGTTGTCGTATAATTAAAACTTATAGGTTAAAGTCAGGAAGTATGATCTCGGCGGAATAGCGATCGTCGAGTAGGGTTTATTCGCAGCCACGTCGGCCTGGTACATGGCTTTGGTGTAGCCTTCGCGATCCAGTGCAGCTAAGAATGTTCCCGGCCTTGACCAGCTCATCACGCCATAGGTATCTAATATGTTGTTGATGTTCAGGCTGACTTGTAGCTTTTTCGTGAAGTCATATCCGGCGCCAAGGTTAAACTGGCTAAAGGACGGAAGCGTGAAGGCGTTGGCCACGTTTGCCTCGCGATCACCCATATATGACCAGGTGATAAACGAAAAGAATTTGCCTGCCGTGTACGATGGCGTTACGTTCAGGATAACGTTGGCGCTGTTGTCGGCCCGGTTGCCGGAGTAATCCACCAATTGGTCATCCTGCGGTCCGTTAGCATTGGCGATCCACACTTTGTAGGTCAGCGCCTTAGAATTCTGGATAGTTGCAACTGCTTTTACGCTGAAGTTTTTCGTGAAATCCAAATGGCTCTCTAACTCGATACCGTAAGTTCTGATCTTTTCATATTCGATTGGTGGCGAGTAAAAGGTTATGTTATCGGCATTTGTAAAGGTTTGCACGTTAGGTACATTGCTCAGAATGCTATAAAAAGGAGTCGCGAAAAGTGCGAAATTACTTTCGGTGAATTTGAGGCCCGCTTCTGCCTGGCTCACATGCTGAGCCGGCGCCACAAGACTGGCCGATGTGAACGCTGTGTTAGCTGCAAAATAGGTGCTCAGATCCGGGGCTTTATTACCCAATGAGTAGCGACCATAAAATGCAACTTTGTCCGATACTCTGTAATTCAAGCCTGCGGAATAGGAAAAAGTATTGACTGTTTTATCAAATGCATAGTGTGTGCCAAGCGTACCACCGCCATTATCATAAAGGGTAAGCGGGTTGTCGTCGATGCCGCCATAGTTTGGATCGCTGCTTTGAGGATTTGCGATGGCCGGAGCGGCAAAGCCTTTCACATGCATGCTTTCAAACCGCACGCCATAATCAAGATTCAGAGCGTCGGTTATCTGCCAGTTGTGGCCGAAGTAAAAGGCCAGCTGGCTCTGGTTAGCCTGGTTGTCTGAAAAACCACCTCCACCTAAACCCGAAATGCCATTGGGATTGGTAACCTGGTAAACCTGACCCGCCGTGTTCGTGAGGGTAACGTTAACCAGGTCCGGATGATTTTGTATGGTGCCCAGACCCAGCCCAGCGATCCCATTCAGGTTGTCAACATGGCTATACCCGTAAAAGCCTCCAAAGGTGAAGCTCATGTTTTTGAGCGTTTTGGTAAAAGAAAACTGGTCCAAAAGCTCGTTCGATTTATTTTTTACGTAGAACAGCGGCTCAAAGAACAGCGAATTGGCCGAAACTGCCGAACCGGGGAAATTGCTGTTGGTTACCGTAAAATCATATCCGGAAAAGGAATTTACTGTTCCCAACTGGGCTCCCGTGCGTGCATTTGTAAAAGTATAAGTACCCGGCCGGCCCAAAGTACCCAATATAGCGTAAGTAACCAGGTCGTTCAGGGCAACAGGGTATACAATGGCAGTGGTATTCCAGTTGGCATTTTTTGCCGAGAACCTTACAGCATTGTTAAAGGTCCAGCTGCTATCAAGATGCTGAGTCCAGTTTGCGCCTACAGATCTGTCGATAGAGTGTATCAGGTTGGTTGAATTGTAAGTATCGTTGCCTGATTCATTAACCGGGATTTGTGCCGAAACAGCGGGAATCAGCACAGAAGACGTCTCCGAAAAGCCTGGAGCAGGTTTAGGATTAGTGAAGCTGAGCGTCGGCGTAAACTCGAACCAGCCGTTATGATCATCAAGATATTTACCATAGATCTTTAAGGAACCTGTTTTATATTTCTTAACGATGTTCGCCTTAAATTGCCCGCCTTTATTCAGGGGATACCCTGGATCTTTCGCACCCGTGCTATAACGGTAAAATCCGCCAACGTTATAGGTCCATGTTTTGTCGGCGCTTAATGGTCCGCCAAAATCAAGATCGCCGCGGTAGAATGGATTCTGGCCATTGCCTTCCAATCCGACTTTGGCCCTGAACTCACCCTGGAAAGTTTGGCCACCTGTTTTGGAAATGTAGTTGAAAATACCACCTGGTGCATTGTTACCCAGGATGGAGGCAGTACCGCCGCGCACGGCTTCCAGCTTACCCAGCGTTGCGTCTGGACGATAAAAATAATCCGGTCCATAGTTGCCAAAAGTTGCATTGGTAACCGGTAACCCGTCTTCCTGCATCGATACGTAGTAATATCCTGAAGCGCCATCATTGGAGCCAACGGAAACACCGCGGGAATACACCGTATTGCGAATTTCGCCCAAAGATGAATTAACATAAACGCCGGGAATGTTTTTGAGCAGATCAGCGCCGCTTAGAGGCGCCTGCTGTTCAATTTGTTTCGCGCTAACTGCCGAAATCGCGATCGAAGCGTTCATAGCCGTTCTCTTGTCGAACACACCGGTTACCACTACCTCATTCAGATTTGAGTTGTTAGGTTCGAGTGAAACCTTGATAACTGAACGTGAATTTACCGGCACGAGCCTGGTTGTATAACCTAAAAATTTGAATACCAGGGTCCCCTGTGCCGATACCGAAATACTGTAATTCCCGTCTTTATCCGTGGCGACTCCGGCATTGGAATCCTTAACAGATACGGTCACGCCAGGGAGCGGCGCCCCCTTTTCATCGGTAACTGTACCGGTGACCTTCGTTTGCTGCGCCCAAGCCGTAGTGCCGAGGCAGCTAAGCAAGAACAGCCACGCCAGGCACTTGAGATTGAACTTTTTGTAATAACTTCTCATAGTGGTTTAATTGGGAGGTGTCGGGCCTCCTGTTTTGTAATTTGGTTAGTTTGTTAATTGGTTATAATTGGTACGGTTGGCCGTACTTGTCAAAATCAAATGTATCGGGGGCAAAAAAAATTTCCGTCCTGTACCATCCTCAACCGTCCCCATCTGTCCCCATTGTGTCGTTTTGACACTTATTTTTAAAACCACTGTTGCACATTGGAAAAATTCTTCGTTAGCTTTGCTTTGATGAAGAATTACCTGAAGATCGTCGAGATAGACGAGTACTCTATCACACCCAAATACCTGCAGCTGATCAATTCTATCCTGAGCGGTATCGAATCTGGCAAGATTGAGAAAGGCGATATCCTGCCTTCCATCAACGATTTCAGCATCGGCCTGGAAGCTTCGAGGAATACGATCGAGCGTGCTTACAAGGATTTGAAGAAGATGGGAATCATTGAGTCTGTTGCCGGTAAAGGGTACTTCATTTCCAATACGCAATTCAAACAGCCGCTTAAAGTGATGCTGCTTTTTAACAAACTAAGCAGTCACAAAAAGATTATGTACGACGCCTTTGCCAGTACGCTTGGCACAAATGGCGCCATCGACTTTTATATCTACAATAACGATTTTAATTACTTCAAGAAACTGCTTTCGGACAAAATGGAGAACTACTCCAAAATTGTCATCATCCCGCATTTTATCGAAAACAGTCACATGGCTTACGAAGTGATGAATAGTATTCCGAAGGAAAAGCTGGTACTGATGGACAAACTGGAGTCGGGCGTTACAGGCAGCTTCGGTGCCGTTTATGAGGATTTTGAAAAAGATATTTACCATGCGCTTGAGCGCTTGCTTAATAAACTGAGCAAATACACCACGCTTAAGATCATTTTTCCCGAGCATTCATATTATTCCAAAGATATTCTCAAAGGATTTATGGCCTTTTGCCGTCAGTATGCTTTCGAATATGAGATCATTCATTCCCTAAAAAGCGAGAAGATCAGCAAAGGCACCGCCTACATCAACCTGATGGAGGACGACTTGGTGGAGCTGATCGAAAAGATCATCTCAATGAATCTGAAAGTTGGTAAAGACATTGGCGTTATATCTTATAATGAGACGCCGATCAAAAAGATTATCCTGGATGGCATCACGACCATTTCCACCGACTTCAAACTCCTCGGCGAAAAAACTGCGGAACTTGTTTTGAGTAATTCTACCGAACATATCGCTATACCATTCCTGGTTACCGAAAGAAACTCCCTGTAAAAAGCTGGTTAGGTTAAGCCGAGTGCCACCCTTTTGCCTTATTTTAGTAACATCAAACTAACGGTAAAGGGTAGGTAGGGGACAGCAGGGGACAGTTGAGGATGGTTGCTTATCGTCTTCCCTTTATCATTGTACCATCAATTATAAACCAGACTAAACTTAACCATGCAGGTCATTTTCGGCATTATTTACCACTTTATTGGCGGCTTTGCTTCAGGCAGTTTTTATATTCCTTACAAAAAGGTTAGGGGATGGTCGTGGGAAAGCTTCTGGATCATCGGTGGCATTTTCTCATGGCTCATCGTTCCACCGCTGGCTGCATGGTTAACCATCCCGGGGTTTGCCGACATCATCCGTTCAACAAATGGCGGTATCCTGTTTTGGACCTATTTATTCGGTTTGCTTTGGGGCATAGGCGGGTTAACTTACGGCCTGGGTGTAAGATACCTCGGTGTTTCACTTGGAAGCACCATCATATTAGGGCTTTGTGCCGTATTTGGCTCACTGATCCCGTCCGTTTATTACAATTTCGTTCCCCAGGCAGGCAAGGACACCATCACTGATCTGGCAACTACCCATTGGGGGCAGATGGTTTTATTGGGTATCCTGCTAACAGTTGTAGGTATTATTATCTGCGGTAAAGCAGGTACAATGAAGGAAAAAGAGCTCGCTGCTGGTCAGGCTGATGTAGAGGATAATAAAGACTACCGTTTCGGACTCGGAATTTTTGTGGCGATCGTTTCGGGTGTTTTAAGCGCCTGTTTCAACTTCGGTATCGAGGCCGGCAAAACTATGGCCGATCATGCTAACGCGATATGGCAGGCGTCTCATCCGGGTGAAGGTAACTTTCTGTTCCGTAACAATGTAAGCTATGTCGTTATCCTTTGGGGCGGATTGACCACCAACTTTATCTGGTGTATGATTCTGAATGCCCGCAACAAAACCTTTGGCGACTATACCAACAAACAAACGCCGCTGCTGAAGAATTATTTATTCTGCGCGCTAGCCGGTACAACCTGGTTCCTGCAGTTCTTTTTCTACGGCATGGGTGAAAGC
>JAICXZ010000099.1 GCA_025934475.1 Mucilaginibacter sp.
TATCCGGAAGAGCCGATGGCTGGAAAACGGGTGTGACCATGGTCGACATTAATGGCGATGGCAAAATGGATATCTATGTTTGTTATTCGGGCGCCAAACCTGCTGAATTGCGCAAAAATCAACTTTTCATCAATCAGGGTAATGACTCCAACGGCATACCTCATTTTACAGAGGAAGCGGAAAAGTACGGAATAGCTGACGGCGCATTCAGCACCCAGGCTTACTTTTTTGATTACGACCACGATGGTGATCTGGATCTGCTGCTGCTGGATCACAATCCCCGCCAGTTCAATAACCTCGATGAGGCAACTATCCCTCTCATCGAAAAAACTCCTGATGCCATGTGCGGCACCAAATTGTACCGAAACGATAACGGGCATTTTACCGATGTAACCTCACAAGCAGGCATAAAGAACTCCGGCTTATCTTATGGCCTCGGTGCAGGTATTGCTGATATCAATGGCGATGGCTGGCCCGACATTTATATATCCAACGACTACTCCGTCCCCGATTATTTATATATCAATAACAAAAACGGCACTTTTACCGATCAGCTGGCACCGCAAATAGGCCATACTTCTTTATTTTCAATGGGCGACGAAGTTGCAGATATCAACAACGATGCCCACCCCGATATATTTACGCTGGACATGTTGCCAGAAAGCAACCTGCGACAGAAAAACCTGTTCAACCCGGACAACTACGAACTATTTGACCGCAACCTGCGCGTTGGCTTTTATTATCAGTACATGCGCAACATGCTGCAGATCAACAATGGCAATGGCACATTTTCCGAAGTGGGTCAGCTGGCCGGCATATCCAACACCGACTGGAGTTGGGCGCCCCTGTTCGCTGATTTCGATAATGATGGCTGGAAAGATCTTTTTGTGAGCAATGGCTTGCTGCACGACATGACTAACAACGACTTCGTTAAGTACCGCAACGATTATCTAAGTTCGTTGGGAAAAGACATCCGCGACGAGAACGTGGTCGAACTATTGAAGCACATGCCATCAACGGCTGTTAAAAGCTATTTCTTTAAAAACATAGATGGCTTGAACTTTAAAAACACCAGTGCCGATTGGGGCATTATTCAACCATCAAACAGCAACGGAGCCGCCTATGCCGACCTTGATAATGATGGCGACCTTGACCTGGTTGTAAACAATGTAAATCAACCAGCCTTTATCTACGAAAACACAAGTGATAAAAAGGGTAACAATCACTATCTCGAAATAAAGCTTAAAGGCTCAGGACAAAATACACAGGGCATCGGTGCTAAGGTTATTATTTATACAGGCGGTAAAAAGCAATACCTTGAACAAATGCCAACAAGAGGATATCAATCCAGTGTATCACCGGTGCTGCATTTTGGACTGGGATCAGCGACTAAAGTTGATTCGCTGGTGATCGTTTGGCAACCAGGTAGGCAACAGGTCATAAAAAATGTTAAGGGTAACCAGATACTAACAGTTGACGAAAGCAAAGCAACAGCCGGTTCCCTGGCTTCCAAAACTGAAACACCGCTTTTTGCTCAGACAAAATCACCAATATCTTACAGCCAGGAAAAAACCGTGCTTAACGACTTTAAGCGACAGCCGCTGATGGTGAACCCGATGTCGTTTTCGACGCCGTGCATGGTGAAGGCAGATGTAAATGGTGATGGTCTGGAAGATGTTTACATAGGCGGCGGACACGGCAAACCCGGCCAATTATTCATCCAGCATCCGGGCGGAAGTTTTACTGTAAAAAAGGAAACCGCGTTTGAAGCTGACGCAAAATGCACCGACGCTGCCGCCGCATTTTTTGACGCCAATGGCGATGGCAAGCCGGATCTGTACGTGTCTTCGGGTGGGTACGATAATATAGTTGCTGATAGCCCCGTGTTGCAGGACAGGCTTTACCTGAACGACGGCAAGGGTAATTTCACCAAGTCGGCAAATGCGTTGCCGGCGATGGTCAGCAGCAAAAGCTGTGTTAAGGTAGCTGATTTAAACGGCGATGGTCATCCGGATCTGTTTGTTGGCGGACGAGTAATACCGGGCAGATACCCGGAAATACCGGAAAGCTATATCCTGATCAATGATGGCAAGGGTCATTTTACAAACCAGACGCAGCAGTGGGCTCCTCAACTGCAGCATATCGGCATGGTAACCGATGCCGCCTTTGCTGATATGAATAGCGACCACAAACCCGACCTGGTTTTGGTGGGTGAATGGATGCCGGTCACCATCCTCATCAATACCAATGGCAAACTGGTTGATCAAACAAAAGATTATCTAGATAAGGATTACTCCGGCTGGTGGAACAAGCTTGAGGTTGCCGACATCAACCATGATGGTATTCCTGATCTGATAGTAGGCAACGAAGGTACAAATACGCAGTATAAAGGAACGGACGACGAGCCTGCCGAAATGGTTTATAAGGACTTTGACAACAATGGTTCTATAGACCCTATATTGTGTTTTTACATCGAACATAAAAGCTATCCTTACCTTACCCGCGACGAACTGTTCGACCAGATCAGTATGATGCGATCAAGGTTTCCGGATTACGAAAGCTTCGCCAATGCGACCGTCAAGGAGCTATTTAAGCCTGAGGAATTACAAGGTGCGCACCACCTAAAGGCCAACGATTTCAAGTCGGCTTGTTTCATAAGCAACCATTCCCGCAAGCTAACTGAGAAAATGTTGCCGGCAGAGGCCCAGAATTCGCCTGTTTTTACTATTACCACTCTCGACTATGATCACGACGGCAATACCGATTTACTGTTGTGCGGCAATATCAACCGGGCAAGGATCCGGTTTGGAAAGTATGACGCCAACTATGGAATACTGCTAAAAGGTGATGGCAAAGGGAATTTTACTTATATACCGCAACTGCAATCCGGTTTTAAAATCACGGGCGACGTAAGGAGTGTATTAACGATTAATAATACGCTGCTGTTCGGTATTAATCAATCAACAATCGTAGCTTACAAGCAAGAAAAGAATCAAGGAAAATGAGATATAGAGTAGTTTTTTCCCTAGCGGCATTTTCAACTGTTTTATTTGGTTGCAAACCGGCCAAATCACCGGTTTTAACGAACCAGGACATTAGCAAGACCGTCAACAAAATGTCGGCCATCATGATCCATGATGTTACGAATCCGCCATTGGCCGCGCGGTTTTATGCCTATACCTGCCTTGCCGGATACGAAGTAGTTGCAGAAAATGACACTGCCTTCAAAAGCATGAAAGGCAAACTAAACGGCTATCCGGACATCAAAAAACCAGCCGATGTTGCCGATTGCGATTACAGGCTCAGCGCCGTCCTGGCGATGATGAAAACGGCCGAAAAACTGCAACCCTCGGGCAGCCTGATGAAAGAATACGAGCAGAAGTTCCTCGACTCATGTGACAGGATTGGGTTTAATTCCAAAACCATTGAGAGTTCTGCTAAATACGCGGATGCCATCAGCAAGCAAATATTGGCCTACGCTAAAGGTGATCACTATAACCGTATAAGCAATTATAACCGCTACACCCCGCCCGGCAAACAGGGAACCTGGGAGCCAACCCCACCGGTATATATGGCCGCTATTGAGCCCTATTTTAATACGGTTCGCCCATTTACATTGGATTCGGCCTCGCAGTTCCTGCCTGTTCCGCCGCTGCCATTCTCTACTGACAAAAACTCAGGTTTTTATCGCCAGATCATGATCGTTTACAAAGAAGCCGGCGCACAGCTAACACCCGAGCAGCGCGCCGTTGCAGGCTTTTGGGATTGCAATCCGTTTGCGGTTGAAGACCGTGGCCACCTGATGATCGGCATTAAGAAAATTTCTCCGGGAGCCCACTGGATGGCAATTACAGGCATAGCCTGCAAACAAAAGAATACATCATTTTCTAAAGCAATGCAAATTAACACCGCCGTGGCCATTGGCTTAATGGACGGATTTATTTGCTGCTGGGATGCCAAATACCACTTTAATTTGATTCGCCCGGAAACAGCGATCCGCAAATATGTCGATCCCAATTGGAAGCCCCTGCTGCAAACGCCGCCGTTTCCAGAATATCTGAGCGGGCACTCGGTAGTTTCCTGCGCATCGGCGACTATCCTCACCCATTTCTTTGGCCCGGACTTTCATTATACCGATGACGTCGAAAAAAACTACGGGATTCCACCGCGAACATTCACCTCATTCCAGCAGGCAGCCAATGAGGCAGCCATTTCGAGACTGTGGGGTGGTATCCATTTTAAGGATGCCATTGAACAAGGCAAGCTGCAGGGTGAAAAAGTAGGAAAACTGGTAGTGTCGAAAATTTGAGTGAGCTACGTTCCACAACTCCACCACTCCAAAGTGTAAAAAAATACCGATACACTATGTGTTCACGGCCGCGCGCCCGCCAGAGGCTTATTTTTTGCAATTGTTTGATTTTTAGTATAGAATTTATTTAACGCTGTGCAAAATCGATGCAAAACCCCCTATTTTCGTGAACATGGCTTAGTGTAAGTCCTTTACATTACTGTAACGAACGCAGCCTCTAGCTGACAAAACAGTATCACCACTTCTCTCAGGTGGAACTGGTATCTTTATGAATATTCGTCATTTGCTGCCGCAAGCCTCCCGGCTTGTGGCCTTTAGACAGGTAGCCACTAGGCATTCAGGCCAATTTCCATATCAAACCTCGAGTGCTTATTTTTAAAATATGAGCCGGAACCATTATTGCAGAACCAAAGGATTAGTTTAGGGTTATGGTTGACTAGGTAGTAACTTTCTGCAAATTTGCCTGCATAGTTTAAAACCTTGCATACTGGCCACAAGCGGGGACGCTTGCGGCAGCATCGGGGACTTTACGCCAGATTCATGGCAATCATTCAATCATAAAAATCATGGTTCAGACAAAATGCGACAGGGATAGCGGCGAATACGGGTAGATTAAACCCGTACTTGGACCGTCTTCTTAACTTAGGTGTAAATGGCCTATTTTTTCACGTCGTGTTATAGAGCTCCTGCCATATCTTTACTTAAACCAACCGATTACAACCATTTAATGGCATGGGGAGTCTATCCAAAACAGGCAGCATTTTCTATGGCACAGCCATCGCCGTAATGGGCTTTCTGACAATTTATTACAATGACTTCCCTTACTTTATGTTGCCTCAGGCACATCCCCGGCTACCCTGGTTTATCGTAATCGGTGGGATTGTACTTATCGCAGTTGGGTTATGCCTTGTTTTTGGAAAAAAAGCAAGACAAGTATCTCTGCTATTTAGCGGTTTATTATTGGCAATATTTTGCTTTTACTATGTCCCGTGTGAGTTATTTGTGAGTCACAACTTTCTATCCGCGGGTGAATGGGAGAATTCAGAAAAGGAGCTGGCGTTAGCCGGTGGCGCATTGGCTATTGCAGGCTGTTTTCCAGGCGAAGATAATAATCCCGTTATTCGGGTTTTGGCAAAGCTAATACCTGCCGGGGCAATTCTTTTCGCTATAACCATCGTTTGCTTCGGTATCCTCCATTTTGTATTTGCAAAACAAGCATCAACACTGGTGCCGGCGTGGATACCCAACCATATGTTTTGGATCTATTTTGCCGGTGTGGCTTTGTTGGCTTCAGGCATCGCAATAATTCTGAAAATCAAAACCAGGTTAGCAGCCATCCTTTTGGGAACAATGATTTTCATTTGGTTTATAATTCTTCATCTGCCCCGGGTGGTGGCGTCACCCGCTGTTGATATGTTTGATGAAACCGCCAGCGCTTTTTTGGCGCTTGCCTATAGCGGCATTGCTTTTGTCATCGCCGGGAATACTACCAGCGGCAAAACCTAATCACAAGTTAACCAGTCACCAATCACTAAATATTCAGACCCTAACAGCCTGCCTGGCCACGAGCTTCCATCCTTGCTCCTCGTCATTAATCCATACCAGCAGAATACTTATCTTAACGCTGCCCGGCCCTTTTCCTTTATCATTAGTTTCGGCCGAAAGTATATGACGAACGATCGCTGTATTGTCTATGATTTGAACCTTTTGACCCGAAATCTCAATACTGACAAAAACCGATTCCCCGCTGGTGAAGGACGATATAAATTCCTGTTTGCTTTGTATGTTTCCGTTGGAGTGACCGTAGCTTAGCTCGTCGGAAGCCAGTTGCTCGAGCACAGCACCATCGGCGCTAATCATTGCTTTGCGTAATTGCTCCACTGCGTCCGCAACCTCTTTTAAAGCAATAGAATTTGGTGCGGGAGATGTTGATGTATTCATTGGAATAGAAATAGAAATTTGTGATAAAGAAAAGCACTTTTTAAGACATGCTCAAATAAAATCTGCGGGCCAGGAAACAGTAAATGGGAATCACGGCAAAGGGATTGTGTTTCCCGGTTTCGCGGGAGCCCTTTCAGGAAGCTCCCACTTCAATTAAATTAAGCCATTTTCTTGCGCCATCGGCGCAAAATGTCGGTAGAAAAAATCATTATTCACCAATTTGGCGTACCATTGGTATGCAACTCGGCGAGGTTCCGTACCGACGGCACGGTATTTCTGATGGTTTATTTTCTACCGACATTCGACCCCGACGGGGTCAACCCTGACTTAATGATATTGCCCTACGGGGTTTTCTTAACTCAATCGCATTAAGGATACCCCGCGATAACATGAAATCGTCATGCCTTTTTCATCAACACTTTCTTTTTCAACCAATCGCGTACCGGCTCATCGTATAATTTCAGGGAAGCGTAGGCAATTGCGATGCTTACGACAACTAACAAGAGACCCATCAGTAATCCTTGTGTTCCCAATTGTATCTTGTTATTGACAACCCATGCTGTATATACATAGATCAAAGGGTAATGAGTAATATAAAGGGGGTAAGATATATCACCCAAAAACTTGCATATCCGCTCCGATTTTGCAGTATGCAACACTCCGCCCGCGCCAATAGAAACGATTAGCGGGAATATAAAAATCACACAAACGGCTTCATAAATACCATTCATCCATAAATGATGCTCATCACCTATGCGCGGAACGCTCAGGACGATAATGATCAGCAGGCTGCACCACCAAAAAGCATTTTTTATGCGAATAATGCCACCGATACGACAAAGTAAAACCCCGGCAAAAAATGGATAAAGAACCCTGGTAAACCCAACAAAAAGCTGTTCCTTAGTAACCGACCAGCCACCTATAAGATCGCCCTGCGGACCAAAAAGTAAATACCCGATCAGCATGCAGCCCGCCAGCGAAACCAAAATTGAAAGTGCGAGCTTTGAAAAACGGCGGACGGCCACCGCATAAAGGATATTGGCTATATACTCAAAAAACAACGACCAGGCGGGACCGTTCAATGGGTGCATTTCCTGCCAGCCGCGTATGTCCATTGAAATAGGTACTGGTATCAATGTAGCGCCGATAACCATTACTAGCAACATTTTCCAAACCGGGGTGTCGGCGATGTTCGGAAATGCCTGGCCCGCGCCGAAATAAAAAAGGGCCGCACCTATAATTGAACCCATAACCACCATGGGCTGCAAACGCACGAGTCGCCGTTTGTAAAAATCCCATTGGGTCATCTTGCTCCAACGGTCGTCATAAGCGTAGGCAACCACAAAGCCCGACAATAAAAAGAAAAAATCGACAGCCAGGTAGCCGTGATTGATTATTTGAATAAAACGATTGCCCCCAGTAAAAGTCTCAAAGACGTGAAAAACAATAACCAGTACAGAAGCCACGCCGCGCAGACCATCAAGGATGGCATAGTGCTGCTTGGACTCAAGATAAGTAGTACTCTTGCTCATAAATGAATCGATAGTTTAAAATGGTTATAAATCGGTGATAAAATTTTAGATGGCCTGAATATAAACAATCTAAAACATGAAAATAAACTTTCATTATTTTTTGAAAATTCAAAAACATATTTTTACCTTTGATTCATGGAATTAGCCGAGGGCAAACAACGGTTTATTGAAGCATGGGGAAAGCTGGGCTCGGAGTGGGGTATCAACCGCACAATGGCGCAGGTACATGCTTTGCTGTTGATCTCGCCCGGCGCTTTGACCACCGAAGAGATCATGGAGCAACTGAGTATTTCGCGCGGTAATGCTAACATGACCCTTCGCGATCTGATCGGCTGGGGATTGATCGAAAAGCAACACAGACCGGGTGAACGGAAGGAGTACTTTTTTGCTGAAAAAGATGTGTGGGTGATAGCCAAGCAAGTTGCCCAGGAACGCAAAAAACGCGAGCTGGACCCAATGCTGAAAATCTTGAACGACCTCAGCAATGTTAAGGGGGACGAAAAAGATCCGGA
>JAICXZ010000304.1 GCA_025934475.1 Mucilaginibacter sp.
CTAGGTCATCGAGGACAAGATGATAGGAATAAGGGTCTTTAATTTTGGTTTTCATTGTTATTATCGGATAAGTTGTAATTGAGGAGGATTATCACCGTATGTAAAGAGAACCTGATACCCGTCTGGACGATTGACAAGTTGATAGATTTTTTCTTCTAATTGTTTCATTATTTCATCTTCTGGCACTACAGGAAAATGAACATGCAAAATGGGTTTCATAAGATTGAATTTTATTGATTAATTAATTTTTGAATGACTACAGTAGCTCCAGCAGCACCCCAGGGTAAAATAAGGCTTATAGGGGCCGTATAAATCCAAATGAGTGATATAGCACCAATCCAGAACGACAAACACATGGGGCAATCTAATGGCTTTATTCGAAATTCCTGGTAACTGGTCTTTTCTGTGTACTTCCGGTAAAATAGCCAATATTTGAATTTCTGGATCACTCCGGAGTAATCAGCTATGAAAAGCGAAGCCAATGGGATAGCCAAAAGATAAAACAATAGGTTAGCCATCGATAACAGGATTTTCTATTGCCTGGAGATCATTTTCCAGTTTTCCCAATACTTCTAAAACAGTATCCGTTAGCTGGGAAGCAAAATCCTTTATGTTTAACGGTTTATCGTTAAAGGTGTCCATTATCTTAATGAGCTTTATTCCCAATTCGTCGTTAAGCCTGTTTCTTAGAATTTGTTCCATAGTTATTGGTTGTTGCTGTAATTGATAGTTATAGTCTGTCATCTTTAATATTCAGTTCTTTAAATTTTTCGTTTAGTAAGTTTTCAATTTCTATTGGTATTGTCTCTTTTAGCATCTCTTTGGCGTCTGCAATTGCGTCTGAGATGTATTCAGGTCTGATGCCTGTGTTCTCACTAACTGCCCTAATCGTTCCTAGCTCCAGGTATTTCAACATAATATCCCGGTGGTAAAACTTATACTCTCCAGGGCTTGTTAGCTTCGATATGGCGATGTTTACCGCATTGGCATTAATCTTATATTCATTTTTGATATCGGCGGTTAAATCGTACTTATCGTCGCTATAAAGCTCTTGCTCTAATTTAATACCCTGCTTTTCGGTCATCGCTTTGCCGATCTCAAACTTTTTGATCTTCCGGTAAAAAGGAGATTCATTACTATTAGCTTGAGTATTCAGCCATTTGAGGATAACCCAATCAATGACTTTTCGCTGGTATAGATCCTGGATCTCAAATTCGTCCTTTTGACACAGGTAAACAAAAAGCTCTTGGGTTAATTCGTCTTGTAGGTATTGCCCGTTGGCAAGTTTCTTAATGACTGTCTTTAGATCATCTCTGCCATACAGCCAAGTAATTATCTTCTCTTTGGATTGGTCGGGCTTCGGGGTCCATGCCTGTATATCCGGTTTATACTTTGGATCATTCTTCGGCATTTCTCTTTTGTAGTTTCTTTTTAATCGTCCCAACATACGCTGGCGCGCAGTCGAAAATCTCGGCGACTTTTTTGTTTGCAATTCCGGCATCAAGAAGCCTTTCAATTTCGGAAATTTCGAAATCGGAATAAATGACTCTTCGAATGAACTTTTTGTTTCTGCCTTGAACTTCCTTAACATGGAGCATCGGTTTATTTTCGCCTGTATCTTTTCGATATTGATTCGCGTCTGCTTTTGACATCCAGGTCCAGTTATCGAGGTTCAAATTCCTAGTATTGCCATCCAAAGCAACGGGGTAAAACAAATGACCGAAAACACTGCGGCCAAGCGCCAGGACGGGAGGCTTAAAAGCATCTAGCATTAGACGTGCAACTTGCCCAACTACTTTCTGTGGATTGGTAACGCAAATCTTTTTTTGCCCGTTATGCCACGAGCCTTTGAGCTCGGTTTCTATAACTCTGCCATTGGGTTTTTGCTTCTTCCGCATCACGCGGCCCTGGTTAGTAATAAAATAATCTTTCCCAAGTCTAGGGCAGGGTTTAAGCTCTTCGCCTTTTCGAAGGACGAATTTGTAAGTCTTGTTTTTAGTAACGCTCGGAAATTGCAAAGCCATCAATTCGGTTTCGGTTAGGCATACAATATTGGTGGCGGAGGGAATGGGATATTCAGTTAACATAATTCAATTCTTTTCTCTATAATAAATAGAGAACACCTTATAGCAGAATAACAATTTCTCAGAATATATTTTAAAGTGGGCAATTCTTTTTAAAATTCCACTTCAGTATCGCTTTTTCTATCGGCCATCCTCTTGATAGCCTACTGGCGATTATCTGAGAAGCAACCCCGACCAATTCAGCAAGTTCACATAGAAGCATTTCTTTTCCTTTATACTCTAAGTGGTGATTATTACGGCGATTTCTGTTTTGTTCCGATCTGGTAGCCCAATAACAATTGGCCTTCGAATATGGGGCGTCATTGTCTCTACGTTCAATTGAGTAGCTGCGTCCGGGTCTTTCTCCCAAATCGCCGTAAAATGTTTCGAATCCGGTATCAGGATTTTTCCATTCGTCACACACAGTGATACCGCGACCACCGTAGTTTTTAAATTCGGATTGATTATTGTTGTAACAGCGTTGTATCATTTGATGATACAGTTTGTAGATTGGGGATGTACTCATCCCGTGTTTAGTCTCCCAAGGCATGGTAGGCAATTGTGAAAATAGATCCGGTATTATTTGTACCCGGATATCGGAGATGTTGTTGAATACGCAGTGAGGAGTATTGTAAGCCTGCCTATGATTACTGCTTATATAAATATAGATCCGGAAGCAAAATTGAAAGGTTTTCCGTAACTTTATTTTGATGCCCTTTATGGGCTTCGTCATTAAGCGCCGCCTTATCTTGGGTGGCGCTCTATTTTTTATAGAATATAGATATGAGAAAACGGCCAGACTATGAGTATATCCGGATAGTGCTACAGCACGGGCATGTTAAAAGCTTCAAAGAATTGTCGACATACGTTGATCTCCCGCAACTATTCGCCGATGCTGGACTAGATCCATACAAGAGTTTGAAGAAACTGGAAGATCCGATGTTGTTCAAAGTAGGGGCTATTAGCTCATTAGCTGACATTCTGGGGCTTCAAATGTATGAGGTGGTGGAATTGATGTTAAAAGAAAAAGACGTATTACCGTAGCGTCGTAATACGAAATTGCTGCAATACATCGTTACATGCGCTCTATTTTTGATGCATGGCGAAAGCTACAAAAAAGGAAAAGACTCCGAAATCGAAGATATCAGCATCCTACCGGGTAGATCCAGACATTCACAGTGCTGCGTTGGACAAATGCTTACGCATGTCAATCGGAAAAACGAAACGGGTAACGTTAAGCGGGGTAATTGAGGAATTTTTAAAGGAGTGGGTTAAGAAGTAGGCTACTTCTTCTTCTTGTCCTGGTTAAGCTCGTTATCGATTAGCTTCAAAATTTCAAGGCTTGGAACGTCAATCAAGTCCGCCAATTTCCTGGCATCCTTCACCACAAATAGGGCAAGATCCGCCAGCATCGTGTTGAATCGTCTCGGGTTCAATCCCAGGTCTAAAGCAAGCTTAGTTTTCGGTACAATGGGTAAAATCTCAGAAAATATAGTTATCTGCTGAGATGAAATTAATTTTTTTACTACAGAATACTGCGAATCCTTCATTTTGTGCAAGAAAAAGCGGATTTACCGAAATTCCATCAATCATATACTAAATTGCCATTGAAAATATACTAAAACGCTATTTTGTAGTTTCGTATGACTGTAGCACGAATGAATGAAAACACCTATATTCGATTAGGATAAGGTTTAATGGTTTTGGAACTTTGATTAGTATACGGCGGGAATCATCACCCGCCGTTTTATTAGAACACAGCAAGGTTTAATAAGCCGCCTCGGATCACCGGGGCGACTTCATTCTCGCATAAATTTTTAAGTTTGTAAAAATAGCCTCACTATTCTTAGCGGGGCTTTTTCGTCTCATACAACTATTTTTTGGAATTGTCAAAATTTATTTGTATCTTTGCGTTCTTTTTTGCTAGTGGTCGTTTTAGCATTTTTAGCAAAATAAATCTTTCTCAAAAAGCTCGATTTTTCTATTCTCCTGGTTAGTCATCAGTATTTATAATTGATATCCGATAAATTGTCAGGAGATTTCATCGGGCTACAACACAGTGTATTTTTTACAGAAGAATAACTATTAGCCCTTTTAGCATCCTGACTGCTTTAAGGGCTTTTTTGTATTCGGTATGTCTGGTTACCTAATAAACAGCAAGGCTAAAGACTTGCATCCTAAGTTTCACCCAAATGGGAATGTTTAAGGAAGTATTAGGGGAATGGCTAAGCAGAAAGTAATATGCTTAGTTCGGATCTCAAAAGGATCTGGTTATCTGGCGGCTCAGTGGAAGCTAAAAGATTACTTTCCCGATTGGATGAATGGATCAAAATTTTAAAGATCCTTCCTCCTTTTAGGGAAAGTTATACTCTGACGGTCTAGTGGAATACTATATAGAGAAAAGAAATTGAATTATGGATAACTGGCAATAAAGCTCTTAAAGTTATTTGAATTCTCTTGCTTGCCTATTTCATATCTCAAATCTTTGCAAAGCTCTAAGTTATCTAACATGCTTAACCAATTACCAGACATATCTCGATATAACCAAAACGTATCAATATTATCAGAACCAGGAATATCAATATACTTAACATCAAAAGTATATTTATAAACTTGTATTGATCCTGAATTGTCCAAATCTACAAAGGTTGAATCGATAGCTTTAACATTTGCTATAATGTTACCACCAATATTGAATTGTTGATATCGCATAAAGTATTTTGAAAGAAACCTACATCATCCAGGAATATGCAGCAAGAGTAAAAACACCCATTTTTTAAGATTTAGATTGATTCCCTGAGTTTGGTGACGATTTACTAATTGCAGCAGCAAGAGACCACAATCCTCCGGTACATATAGCAAGTATTGCAGCAATTATAGTAATCGAAGTTGTTTTACTTTTAGACTCATTTTTGACATCCTCAAATTTGGTATCAAGACTATCTCTCAGGGATAGATATGCTGTAGATCTATAATGCAACTCCTTTCTATGATTCGAGTCGTTGGAAATATCAATACTGTCCTGATTCGTGCTTATCACTTTATTCGTTAGCCTGGATGTTTCTGCATAA
>JAICXZ010000586.1 GCA_025934475.1 Mucilaginibacter sp.
GATCAGCTGATGGTACCGGCACCTCTGCCCGTTTCAATGAGCCCCGGGGGATTGCGATAGATGCAGCCCGGAACGTGTATGTAGCTGAAAATGGAAGTAATTTAATACGTAAAATAACTCCCGCCGGTGCTGTAACTACCTTGGCCGGCAGCGGCGTAAAGGGCTCTGCTGATAGTACCGGTACTTCAGCTTCTTTTAATGATCCATATGCTCTTGCTGTAGACGCCTCTGGTACCATATATGTTGCCGATGAGGGTAATAATTTGATCCGCAAAGTAAGCCCGGCTGGTGTTGTGACCACCCTTGCCGGCAGCGGCAACGCTGCCTTTGCCAATGGGGTTGGCAAATCAGCGTCTTTCAGTATGCCACTCGGAATCGCCGTTGATGCATCAGGCAATGTTTATGTTTCCGATGCTGGCAATGCCCAAATCAGAAAAATAACTCCCGCCGGTGTTGTGACAACTTTCTTTTCACGTGTTAATGCACCAATTGGCATAGCGGTAGATGCATCTGGTAATGTGTATGTTGGGAATGCTTACGGTATTATAGAGAAGATAACGCCTTCAGGCGTTAGGTCGGTCATTTCCACATCTTTTGACCATCCATACGGATTGGCTGTCGACGCTGCCGGGAATATATATGTTTGCGATGGCAATACAAATTTGATACGGAGAATTACGCCAGGTGGCTCAGTGTATTTAGTAGCTGGAGGAGGCTCAACGCCTATCCAGTCGCAAATTAATAATCCCACAATGGGCGCATATGCTACTTTTGGCGGACCAGGGGGAGTCGCGATCGATGCAAACGGGATAATATACGTGGCGGACACCTTCGATTTTATGATTAGAAAAATTTTCGTACAATAGCATGCCATTTGAGGTATATGGGCAAGAGGTTAGGATTTAATAATCCCCGCTGAGTTAAACTGCAAATCATACAACTTGCGGTAATGCCCGTGCTCGATTTTCAACAACTCCTGGTGCGTGCCCATTTCTTTGATCTCGCCATGATCGAGTACGATGATCTTATCCGCATTTTGGATGGTTGACAAGCGGTGAGCGATAACAATGGCTGTACGGCCCTGCATCAATTTATAAATGGCGTTTTGTATAAGTACTTCTGTTTCGGTATCTACAGATGAAGTGGCCTCATCTAAAACCAGTATGGCCGGATCATAAACCAATGCGCGGATGAAGGAGATCAACTGTGCCTGGCCGGCAGATAGGGTTGAGCCGCGCTCCATTACGTTGTAGTCATATCCGCCGGGCAACCTTTCAACAAACTCATGAGCGCCGACATCTTTTGCTGCAGCGATGATCTGTTCGCGGGTGATGGAAGGATTATTCAGGCTGATATTATTGGCGATGGTATCTGTAAATAGAAATACATCCTGAATTACTGTTGCAATCTGCGAACGTAGTGAACCAACTTCGTAGTCTTGAATATTTACACCATCAACCTTTACCTCGCCCTGGCCGATCTCGTAAAAACGGTTCAGTATATTAATGGTAGACGATTTACCTGCACCTGTAGCGCCGACTAGCGCAAGTGTTTCGCCTGGTTTAATTTCGAAGTTGATGTTCTTGAGTACCCAGTTTTCGTCGTTATAGGCAAACCAAACATTTTTGAAGGATATTTCACCACGAAGGCCTGCCGCCTTTATCTTACCATTATTTACTGCTACCTCATCGGTGTCCAGCACTCTGAAAATGCGGTCAGCGCCTACCATGCCCATTTGCAGCGTGTTAAATTTATCCGCCAGCTGCCGTATCGGGCGAAACAAAAGGTTTAGCAACATGATAAACTCGGTGATCATTCCCGCGCTCACGCCATGACCGCGTGTACCCATACCCAACAGTTGCTGGTCGGTCAAAATTCTTTTACAGCCATACCAAACCAACAGGCCCATGCAAATGGCGAACAATATTTCTACTACGGGGAAAAATATAGAGTAATACCAGTTAGACCTGATGTTAGCATCGCGGTACTTCACATTTACCGCTTTAAACTTTCGCATCTCCTGGTTCTCGCGGGCGAAGTATTGGGTGATGCTCATCCCTGAAATATGTTCGGCCAAAAACGTATTCAGTTGTGCAACCTGCGTGCGAACTTCCTGGAAGGAGGATTTGATAGCCTCCTTAAAAATATAGGTCGCCACGACGAAAAGCGGCATTGGGATTAAGGTAATAAGCGCCAGCTTCCAGTCTTCAATCAGCATCAGCACAATAATAACCAGCACCAGCAGCAAATCACCGATAATGGAAATCAACCCCTCCGAAAAAATATCCGCAATGGTCTCAAGATCGGATACGGTGCGGGTAATAAGTATTCCTATTGGCGTGCGATCAAAATATTTTAATCGCAGGCTCATGATGTGATTAAAGACATCGATGCGAAGATCACGGATCACTGATTCACCCAGCGAGTTGGTGAGATAAGTTTGGTAATACTGTGTTACGGTTTGAACGATCAACTGTAGGATCATAAACCCGACCATCAGTGCCAGGCCATTGTAATCGCCTCCAAGAATGTATTTATCCAATGTCAGTTGTACCAGGATAGGTTGAACCACCGCGTTACCTGCCAGGAAAACCGTTAGAAACGCCGCAATTGCAAACATCGCCTTATAAGGGCGCACGTAATGCATCACTCTTCCCAGTAATTTCCAATCAAGCGCTTTCCCGGTTACTTCAGACATTTTTGAATTTCGAATTTCGGATTTTCGATTTCGAATTTATAGTTTGTTCAATTAACGAAATGTAAAAATTTCGATCCGCTGGTTAGCGGACGAAATTCGAAATCCTCACAAGTATGGGTATCTCACCTCCGTCAAATATAACCCACAGGCAGGTACCGATGTTCCGGCTTTGCTGCGATTTTTGCTTTCGATCACTTGGCGGATATCTTCAGGCTCCATTTCCTTCCGGCCAATTTCGATCAGGGTTCCAACAATTGCCCGTACCATGTTGCGTAAAAAGCGGTCGGCAGAAATATGAAACACTAGTCCTCCTTCGCGCTCAATCCATTCGGCACGGGATATTTTGCAGTTGTTGGTGAACGTTTGTGTGTTTGATTTGCTGAAGCAACTGAAATCGGTGTAGGTCATCATGATTTGTGCGGCCTGATTCATCAGGTTGATATTTGGTCGATCCCGTAATTCCCATGAACGGTTGAGCTTGAAAGGATCCTTCCCAAAATGAATATGATATTGATAGGAGCGCGAAGTTGCATCGAAGCGGGCATGAGCTTCTGGATGAACCAGAAAGACGCGTTTTATTGAGATCTCCTTGGAAAGAATGCCGTTAAGGCTATTAACAACCTTTGAGTCC
>JAICXZ010000114.1 GCA_025934475.1 Mucilaginibacter sp.
ATAAAATACAGGCAATAAGCGCTCATGGCTGTTGGCGTCAACTAATGAAAGCCGGTTAAAAAAAGAAACGGGAGCATTGGCCGGAACGGTGATTGTTACCGCCACCTTATCTTTCGCAGCCTGTTTTGCCGATAATTGCACTTTAGCAACTGGCATACTTTGCAAAGCGGTATAATTACCGCCTTTATCCGGCAGCCAGTAGATATTCTCGCTAATGACCTTTTGATCCTTATCAAACAATTGCAAAACCAGGAAGCCGCCGCCTTGCTTTGCCATTTTATTTATTTCACCTTTTACCGACAGGTATCTTTTGGTTGTGGTTGGAGTTACATCCTCGAAGACTTGTGTAACCAGATCGGCTTTGCCGTTAACATCATAGGTTTTTACTATCAGCAGCATATTGGTAACGGTTTTGAAGGTGTTGTTGGCAATCATCACCATGCCGTCGGTTGGGTTGCACATCACATGTAAAGGTTCGCTGCCCGAATGAAGGCCGTATAAACAGGCGTTAGGATCGAGGTAATAATCGTACATCTGGCCGCGCATGGCTGTCCATGGGTTTTGCGTTTTCCAAATGATGGTACCGGTATACCAATCCCACATATGCGAGCTGAAGCCTTCCATCAGCGCGCGATATTGATCATAGTTTACCAATTGCGCTTTGTTCGCAAAGTCCTCAGCATCTTTTGCTTTACCGTATTTGTCAATGAAGCCATCGTAGCCGATGTATTTATGATACTCCCAAACACTGTCGGCATTGGTTTTATGGGTCGATTCATTGTATTGCGGGATCACCAGGCTCTTCTCCGGAATGAATCGTTTTAAAGACGTGTAATCGCTGATACCTACAGAACCTACTTCAGAATTGAAAGGATAGGTCTTTTCGTTCCAGAATATCGATAAGGGTTGAATGCCGTAAGGCCCATCGCCGTTACCACCCAGCACATTGCGCGACATTTTTTCGGAATTCGAATAATCGATAAACCAGCGTGTATTATCCAGTTTTGGCATAATGGTATCGCGAAGCGCAATGAGGATATCTTCTGGCGGTGTGATCTCATTACCACCGCACCAAATGGCCAGTGACGGATAATTCCGGATCATTTTAACCTGATCCTCAATCGAGCGAAGATATAAACCGTGATCGTCGGGATATTTACGGCGCGTCCATTGATCGTCCAGTTTCATTGGGTCAGTCCAGCGACCATTACAGTCGCCCGAGCCCCACATATCCTGGAAAACGAGGAGGCCATATTTATCGCAAGCTTCGTAAAATTCTGGCCGTTCGACAAGTGCACCGCCCCAAACCCTGATCAGGTTCAGGTTCATATCCCGATGAAAGCGTACTTCAGCGTCGTAGCGTTTATCCGAAAAGCGCAGTAACTCGTCGGACACGATCCAGTCGCCGCCTTTGATAAATATTTTCTGGCCATTTACGTTTACCTGCCGACTCTCGGTGCGCTCGTTCCATTCAGTAGTAATCTGGCGCACACCCACTTCAATATTCTTTTCATCCGAAAGTTTGCCCCCGGCCACAAATTGTAAATGGAGATGATAAAGGTATTGCGGGCCATAACCATTTGGCCACCAAAGCTTTGGGTTTTTTAGCGTATAATCATTTAGCTGGACTTCGCGTATCTCATTTGCTTTCAGTGTTATGGCCTTTGCTACATCTTTACCGTCGATATTATATTTCAAAATGCCGCTAACCGGTACCGAAGTGGCATTTTGAACTGTTGACGAAACCTGGACGATGGCCGGTTGCTGCGGGCCATCAGATTGTCTTACTCCAGGCACCAATGTAATTACATGCGGATCGGTTATTTTGATCGCGCCGGTATGCTCAATGATCACTTTATCCCAGATACCCGTATTGCGGTCTTTGATGGGTTGAATCCAATCCCAGCCTGCGGTGTATTGAATGCCGACATTTCGGGCAATGGTTCCGTCTCCACCCTGGCCGCCGTTGGGATTGCCCACAACGTCAGGCGGATAAACGATCACCGCCAGCCGGTTTTCGCTATTTTTCGCCAGCCATTTAGTGATGTTATAGCTTTGGCGCAGGAACATGCCCTTGTGAAGCTTAGAATTGAGCTGATGCCCGTTCAGAAATACATTGCAGCTATAATTTACGCCGCGAAAGTTTAAGTAAACCTGGTCGGTACCCTTTGGTGCGGCTTCTTTGAAATCTTTTACGAACCAGTAAGTATAATAATCGCGGCCAACTTTGTAGATGTCCGGTATCCGCTCATTGTTCATCCCATAAAAAGGATCAGGTACCTGTTTATTGTTGATCTGTGAGGTTAATACGGTGCCAGGGACGGTGGCCTTGCTCCATGAACTTATATTGAAGTTTGGCGCCGAAATAGCCGCCCCATCCGCATGAAGACTGGTAGCTTTCTCCATCCGCCAGCCAGAATTTAGCTCATATGATGTTTGGGCGTTGGCGAATAAGCTGATCAATAAAAAAGAAAGCGAGAATGCCAATGCATAGATCGGAGATTTAGAATTCATAGCGTACCTGTTTTGCGCCGCATAATTAATCAAATTATGTTTTGTAACAAAGGCTATGATGAAGTTACGACGCTAAAATGGTGTTATTTTTAAAACGGCAATTCGCGGCTGGGATTTTTCAGCGCTTGCGATACCAGCCCCTTGTAGCTTTCGCCTATGGGCAATTCGGTTTTGCCTATTTCTATGTCGCTGGCGGTAAAGGCCGATATGTGTTTTGCGTTAACAATAAATGAGCGATGGATACGCAAAAAACCTTTTCCGGAAAGTTCATTTTCCATATCACTGATTCGGTATTTTGTTGTAACGATACCCTCGTTGGTAACAATCCTCACATAATCTTTCAGGCTCTCCAGGTATAAAATATCATCGGTATTTATCCTGACGTTTCTATAGCCCGATTTGATGTAGATATTCGAGGGCTCGGCGATAACAGCGGCCGGGAGCGGAGCCGACCGGGTGTCATTGCGGAGATACCGCTCAATTGCTTTAAAAAACCTATCAAAAGTTATTGGTTTGAGTAAGTAATCGATAATGTCGAGATCGTAACCATCCAGCGCATATTCGCGATAGCCCGTGGTGATGATCACCTTTGGCGGATTGCGCAGCATCTTTAAAAAATCGATTCCATTTATTGCCGGCATCCTGATGTCCAGGAACATCAGGTCGACCTCTGTTTTCTTGAGCGCCTCCAAAGCTTTTAGCGCATTCGGGGAAGTGCCCGCTACTTCCAGGAAGTCAATCTGCGCCACGTGCTGTTGCAGAAGGGTTATCGCCAGTGGCTCATCATCAACCAACAAGCACTTGATCTTTTTCATACTGCGGTGCGGCTTGTTTAAGTTTAATGGCCAGCTCTACGTTGAAGCGGTTTTCGTCGCGTATGACCGCAAGCTTGTACGCATCGCCATAGATCAAATCCAGTTGGCGACGCAGGTTATTCAGACCGATCCTTTCATTTGATTCGGGCACGGCGGCATTACTTTTTTCGGCAATCGTATTCGATATTCTAAAGATAACACTTTCCGTATCTGCGTAAACATCGATATCAATCATAGGCGCATTGGTGTCATCACTTGCGCCATGTTTAAACGCATTCTCGACTAACGAGAGTAAAATAAGCGGAGCTATTTCGATCTCATTCTGAATATCCGTTTTAATGTTGACAGTAAGGCGGTCATCATAACGTAGTTTCTCTAAACCAATATAATTGTTTATCAGGCTGATCTCTGCCTTCAACGGCACAAACTGCGTATTGCAGCGATAGAGCATATGGTCCAGGATATCAGCCAGCCGGGCAATGGATCCTGATGTAGCAGGCGAGGAGGTTAGGGATAACGAGTAGATATTATTAAGCGTATTGAACAGGAAATGAGGATTCAGCTGGGTTTTTAATAGTTTCAGTTCAGTTTCGGCCTTTTCTTTCTCCAATTGCAGCGCGCGTTTTTGAATGATCAGCTGATCTTTCAATATTTTCAAAAACACAAAAATGGAAGCCGCCGCCATCATATCAATAAAATAATTATACAGCAGTTTGGGAATATCCCTCAATATTTCTCCATAGGTTTCAAAAGCTTTTGGGGCAATCCCCGCTAATGGCTCACATATCTTCACAATAAACACACGACCAAGCACACAGGAAGAATAACCCAAAACAACAAAACCAACCACCGAAAGCAGGTATCTTTTTCGGATAAATTGAGGAACGACAAAGTAAGCCAATGAATAGGCAAAGAACATCTCCGCCGACATATACAAAGCATCGCTGGTAAATTCGAAACCATAAGTGCCTCGATCACCATCCCGATATTTACTCGAACTGACACCGATGAGCAGGTAGATGAGCCAAAAGATCACGTGGCTCAGCCAGCGATGCCTTTTATGGAAGTATAGGAGTCTGTCCGAAAAGCTCATATTATAACAAGTATAGCCATTTTAAGCCTTCGATATTTCAATCGTCGACAAAAAGGCAAAAGCGCCCCCTGAATAGTTCTGCTGAGCATCCAAACCGGGTTTAACCCGTCACTATGCCTGTGTGACTACGTCGTAGTACTATCGGGCGTTTTCAATGTTTGTGAATTCCTTTACCGGCTATCATTGGTCAAATTCTTTTACCGATGAAGTCCACACTGCTGTTCCTGTTATTTACACTTGCTTTTAATCTGCTTGTATTCATGTGTTCGCTGGCCCAGGGCCTTATTAAAGGCAGTGTAGTCGACGAAAAAAATCAGCCTTTGCCTACAGTCAGTATTAAGCTAAAAAAGCTGCCTGACTCCGCTCTGTTTAACGCCATATCATCCGACCAATCCGGCAATTTTGCCTTTGATCATATACCCGAAGGGAATTACTTAATTGAGGCTAACCTTGTGGGCTATAACCGCCACGTAAAATCAGGTTTAATGATAAGCAAAACAGATACCCTGATCGACCTGGGTGTGATCCAATTGAACCCATCATCCAAAATGCTGGGTGGGGTGACCATCACAGCTCAAGCGCCATTGATTGAAAAGCAGATCGATAAAACCGTGGTGAACGTGGATCAAAACATAGCCAATACAGGCGCTAATGCGCTAGAAGTATTAAAAAAATTACCGGGTGTGCAGGTAAGTCCTGACGGGCAGATCACCCTTAATGGTAAATCGGGCGTTAACGTCACCATTGATGGTAAAACCACCTATCTCTCTGCTGATGATCTGGCTAGTCTCCTGACCAATACGCCGTCATCTGATATCTCGAAGATAGAGATCATGACCAACCCATCAGCAAAATACGATGCCGGGGGAACTGGTGGCATCATCAATATCATCAGGAAAAAGAATACCAAAAGCGGCCTGAATGGAGGCATTACCGCAAGTTTTGGCCAGGGGCGCTATGACAGGTATAACGGCGGGCTGGTACTCAATTACAAAACCGGCAGCTACAACCTTTATCTGAATAATACTTACGGTTATAACGAGGGGCTCACTTCAAGCCACGCGATCAGCGATATTATGAATGGCAGTGTCTTGTCTACACAACAGGCCTCAGCCAATAGTGCCACAACGATTAATAAAGCATACAGTTCTTCGGCGGGGATCGATCTTTACCTGTCAAAACAAACAACATTGACGGTTACGGGCAGTGTATCAGAACGGCGATATAATAATGATCTAACCTCTGTGATGACCACCGCTGACAGCAATCGAAATAAAACCGGCAGCGTCAATTTTTCGGCTTTAAACTTAGACAAGCCATTCAATTTCAGCACGGGGGCTCAATTACTTCACAAACTGGATACCACGGGCAGGCAGTGGTCGGCAGACGTTGATTACGCCAACTACCGGTATAGGCCCGGACAGTATAATACCGCTGTTAACTATGATGCATCGGGAAGTTTTTTAAGCCGCGACGATGTATTTATAGACGAGGCGAGAACGCTGCACATTTTCGGCGCCAGGGCCGACTATGTTCAACCGTTGCCCGGCAACGGCAAGTTTGAGGCGGGAGTAAAATCCAGCTATGTAAAAACTTTTAACAACAGCACCTATTACAACCAGCTTGGTGGACAGAACCTGGTCGATTCAGCTTTAAGCGATTATAATATCAATAGCGAAAATATCAACGCCGCATATGTTAACTTTAACAGACAGTACCGGAAATTAACTGTTCAGGCGGGTTTACGTGCAGAACAAACTGTGATGAGGGGGCAGCAACTCTTTACAAATGCAGCAACAGATCAAAACTATTTCAGTTTGTTCCCGACGCTTTTTCTTAGTGACAAGCCCGATGAGCAAAATACCTTTAATTTCCAATTTGGCCGAAGGACAGACCGCCCGGACTATCATGAATATGTGCCTTTCAGGAGACCGCTCTCCGCAACAATTTCTTTCCTGGGAAACCCCAATCTAAAACCCGATTTAAGCTGGCATTCGGAACTTACCTGGTCATGGAAGAATACATTTTTTATCACTGCTGCTTACGATATCGACCGCAATTACATGCGTACGCTGTATTATCTCGATTCGAATAAAACAACCATTACCCGCATGCCTACCAATATACAGGGTGCGCACTCATGGAATGTGGACCTTAGTTATAATAAAGAACTGGCCAAATGGTTCACCACCAATACCACGGTTACGATCTACCAGAATTCGTTCAATGGTCATACGAGCGCCGGCTTTAGTCTTGATGATCCCGGGTTTGCAACCGTTGATTTTGTTACGAACAACAGTTTCCGCTGTAGCGATAAATTATCAATGGAGGCTGATTTTGAATATGAATCCAAACGCCAGTTCGTCGGGTCCGTATTTGGCGCTTATTCTATTTTAAACCTGGCGCTGAAGCAAAAAATACTGCATGATAAGGGTTCAATCACCATTAACGCAAATAATGTTTTTGAAAGCGACAATCGAAGCAGTACCGATCATTATCTCAACCTCAATCAATATGGTTATTCGTATTTTTATTCAAGAGCGGTTATTATAACCTTCAACTACAGGTTTGGCAGTGGCAAACTCACCAAAACGCAAAGCAAATCAGGATCGGAAGAGGAGGAAAAACGCGCGGGGAACTGAAATGTACTCACTTTGCCTTTTGCTTAAGAATGCCTTTATTTTTCTTAGAAGTATATTATTTAATCGCTTTAATTCCGGGGTGTCACGAGCTTCTGTCGAATAGCGTCTCCCAATAGTGACAGGGATTCATTTAAAAGCTTATTTTTGTGTAAGAATTGAACAGTCCCACGCCTGTTTCGTTAATACCATAGATGCCTATTATTAAGAAAACTCTACTACCAGCTCTGTTTAAATATTTATTGCTGTGTGCGCTGCTCGGCTGTTGTTTTTGTAGCAGGGCGCAGGGTTTGTTGTTTAATTCTAATGACAGTCTTGTTACCAGACGCACGTCATTGCACGTATTTGGGAACGATCTGCCGGAGTTTCACGGGCATTTATCGGTAAGCTTTTACCTCTCGCTTTGGGATAACGCACATCTTGGCTACATACTCACTATTGCCGAAAAAGATAATTCCTATAGCCTAAGCTACCTGTACATGAACGGGACAGGTTTTTTGAATTTCAATATCGACCGAAAAAGCAATAAGATAAAGGTGCCACTGGATGCATCAATGCTCAAAAAGGGCAAATGGATGCCGGTAACACTCGACCTGGATCTTGTTAATGATAAGGCCGTACTTTTCATTGATAACAAACGATACCAGACCGATCAACTGGGGTTGAAGGATGGCTCGCAGTGTAGCCTGGTGTTCGGCAAAAATCAGTATTATACCGAAGTGCCTAATATGGCCATTGAGGACATCCGGATTAGCGATCTGGACAAAGCCTATTCATTGCCACTAGACGAATGGAAAGGTAATGTGGTCCATGATAAAGACGGTGAAGCAATCGGCTCCGTTGAAAACCCGGTTTGGCTCATCAATAA
>JAICXZ010000744.1 GCA_025934475.1 Mucilaginibacter sp.
ACTACAGATCTATACACCTAACCGCAATGCATCAGCTGCGGCCGATCCCTTGAGCGAATTCCAGGTAAGATATATTTACCCCTCGGGCATCTTCAACATCCAGCAGGATTTTAACAGCCTCATCATTACTGATATCGGCTTTATGCGAGATCTGCTCAACGAACCTAAAGAAGTATCAGCCATTGATCTTAATTATAAAAAAGGCACCGATCTTAAAGATGTCAAAAGCGACCTCGAAGACAAGCTGGGAAACATGTTCAATATCAAGGACCGCTTCGAGCAAAATGCTGATCTCTACAAAACCCTAAACTACGAGCGCTGGTTCATATTCATGATCCTGATACTGGTGCTTATCATCGCCATCTTCAACATTATCGGCTCGCTCACGATGCTGGTGATAGATAAACAGAAAGATATTGCCATCCTCACCAGTTTGGGTGCTGGCAAGGGATTGATACAAGGCATTTTCTTCTTCGAGGGAATGATGATCTCGTTTATCGGCTGTATTGCCGGCATGGTCATCGGCCTGATATTTTGCCTGCTGCAGGAACATTTTGGCTTCATTAAGTTCGGCGATAATATGTCGGCGATTGATGCTTACCCGGTCGCACTAAAAGCCTTTGACTTCATATTGGTGTTTATTACCGTAGGCGGAATTTCGGCCATCGCATCCGGAATCAGCGCACGATTAAGTATCAAAAGACTGGGAGAGATCAAGGAAGAATTGTAAATTTGAGGAGCGCGCAAGGCGAATGGCGGTCGGCGTTGATGTAAACTTAAATAGCACATTAGTGTTTAGAATTTAGAAATTAGAATTTACCTACCATGGAATCGAAACGTCAGCAAAAATTTGCAGGAGTAATACAACAGGACCTGGCAGCTATATTTCAGCGCGAGGGCATGAATCTTTTGCCAAATACAATGATCACTATCACCAAAGTACGGGTTACGCCCGATTTGGCCATTGCCCGCGTGTTCCTGAGCTTTTTTAACAGCAATAATGTACAGCTGGCGCTCAATACCATCAAGCAGCACGCTTCCGAAATACGTTACAAACTGGGTGCACGTATTAAGGATCAGGTGCGAATTATTCCGCAGCTCGAATTCTTTGTTGACGACACCAGTGAGTATGTTGAACGCATGGACCGCATTTTTGATAAGATCAGCAAAGAAGAACGGCAAGCAGACGGGGAGTAGTAGCCAACAAGTTCCCCTCTTGAGAGGGGCAGGGGTGTGTTCGCGAACTTTGCAAACCACTGCGGCCCGGCCACCTACTTTTTTTTGGCGATTCCTTCTCATGGACAAGTACACCCTGCTTCAAAACTATATCCGCTCTAATCCGGAAAGGATCGGCAAAGTAATTGATTTCGATCCCTCGACGGATCGCCTCTATCCCTTTGATTTTACTGCCTCCAATACCGAATTAACTGCGGAAGATTTCGAAGACACTACTCTCTTCAGTAAATGGGTTACTCAAAAACTTCATGAAACACGATCGCGCTATGGCATCGGCGGCTACATGGAACATAGGACCATTTATGCCCGAAGCGAACACTTCAATACCGGAGATGAGCCCCGACGTTTGCATTTAGGTATTGATATTTGGGCCGATGCAGGAACACCAGTATATTGTCCCATCGAAGGGCATATTCACAGCTTTCACGACAATAATAATCACGGCGATTACGGTCCAACAATCATCCTTAAACACCAATTAGGCGACCTGGAGTTATATTCTCTTTACGGTCATCTAACCAGAAAGGATCTTGAGGGTTTGAAGGCAGGACAAAAATTCGAAAAAGATCAGCAAATTGGCGCATTCGGCAACCAGGACGAGAACGGGCATTGGCCGCCTCACCTGCACTTCCAGCTAATGTTTGATATGGAAGGCTGGGCAGGCGATTATCCGGGCGTGGCTAAATTTTCGGAAAAAGAAATGTGGATGGCGAATATCCCGGACCCCAATTTGATATTGCGGTTTTAGGTTTACCAGTCGTCAGCAATTGATACCAATAAAAAAGGGATGAATTGCTTCACCCCTTTCCCTGTCATTATATCTTTTTTTACTGGTTGTTCTGGTTGTTGTCTTGCGGCTCATCCGACGGTGTACCAACAACTTTGTAAACCCTGTTGCCATTCTGATCTTTAGCTTCCTGGAAGTAATAACCATCAGGCGATACATAAAATTTATCACCGTTGATGTTGATCTTGCGGCAATTATCAGGCAGTACATTTACAACGTCGCCAACTTGCGGCGGAGCCTGTACGTCAGAACCTTGCTGATTAGTATTCAGTTCGCCATCCTTACCGGCAACCTGGTAAACTACGGTGCCATCGTCTTTGGTTATAGCCTCGTAATAAACACCGTCGGCTTCGTAATATTGCTCGCCATTAATCACGATTGATTGTGCGTTTGAAGGCAACTTGTCAATTTCGGCGCCAACCGGTGGTTCAACTACCGTATACTGACCATTGTCAAAATTATAAAACAAACCGTCGCAGTAGTAGAACTCCAGATCATTCCAATAGAATGGATAATAACCATAAGGCAAAAATCC
>JAICXZ010000434.1 GCA_025934475.1 Mucilaginibacter sp.
ATCTGCAACGGTTCGCCAATTGGCATTGAGAAGTATTTCCTTCCGGATATTTTGCTGCGCGACGGCGGCTTGATGGATAAAAAAGAATGTGAATCCGATAAGGATACACATAATCCGACGTATAGGCCGATAAGGATATTTCTGTTTGATATGATATAAATCCTTCACGGCTTAAATCCTTTTGAGCATATCGTTGAACCAATATGTCTCGCCTTTCTTTGTGGTTACGGTAACCGTTTTACCGTGGTATCTCAATTTGCAAGTACCTCCGGCCTTTGATAGCACTTTCACTCGCTGTAATGCGCCTTTATCCCAACTATAATCAAGCACGAATCCACCGCGGGCACAAATGCCTCTAACCTCTCCCTTTGGCAAAGCAGATGGTAGTGCAGGTAATAATTCAATATCCTCGCCCTGGCTTTGCAGGAGCATTTCGGCCATACCTGCCGCACCGCCAAAGTTCCCGTCGATCTGGAATGGCGGATGTGCATCAAACAGGTTGTGATATACACCCCCTTTTTCTTTTCCGGACGTTACATCAGCAGGCGAAAGAAGCATATCAAACAGGCGCATAGCATGATCGCCATCTTTTAAACGAGCCCAAAGGTTTACTTTCCAGGCAATGCTCCAGCCAGTGCCTTCATCACCACGATAGATCAGTGATTGCCTTGCCGCTTTCATTAGCTCCGGCGTATTCCAGGTAATATCGGTGCCCGGGTAAACGCCCCACATATGCGAAACATGGCGATGGGTGTCAGCCGTATCGTCTTTGTCCTGCATCCATTCCTGCAACTGTCCGTAGCGACCTATCTTATCGGGTGCTATCTCACCATATTGATCCTGCAAAGTATCCCTGAATTTTGGATCGACACCCAATAGCTTCGAGGCTGCAATACAGTTTTTATACAGGTCGCGGATGATCTGGTGATCCATGGTAGGGCCGGCAACCAATCCGCCATGCTCGGGCGAATTTGACGGCGTGCTGATCAGGTATCCCGTTTCAGGATCCTTAACCAGGAAATGAACAAAAAATTCGGCCGCGCTGCGCATTTCCGGGTAGGCTTGTTTCTGAAGGAAATCTTTGTCCTTTGTAAATAAATAATGCTCCCAAAGCTGATGACAGAGCCACGCCCCACCGCTTACCCAAATGCCGTGTGTCGAGGAGTTGACAGCTGCTGTGCCGCGCCATAGGTCTGTATTGTGATGCAAAACCCAACCGGGAGCGCCGTAGTAGGTTTTGGCAGTTACATGCCCAGTTTGAGACAACTCCCGGACAGCGTCGAAGAATGGTTCACTACATGCCGACAGGTTCAACTCTTCCGATGGCCAGTAATTCATTTCCAGGTTGATGTTGGTCGTGAACTTACTTCCCCAGGGCGGCTCAGGCAGGTTGTTCCATAACCCTTGCAAGTTAGCAGGTTCCTTACTTCCTGGACGAGACGATGAAATGAGCAAATAGCGACTATATTGTACATATAATGCTATCAGCGACGGATCGGCTGCATTGCTGAATTTTAGTATGCGCTCATCGGTTGGCAAAGTATCATTTGGCGTGGTGCCCAAATCGATCGAAAACCGGTTAAAATACTGCTGGTAATCTTTGATGTGAGTTGCCTTTACAGCCTGATAACTTTTGGCGGTTATCTTGCTCTTGATAAGCTGGCAGATCGCCCCGGGATTAGCAGAAACGTCTTTATAATTTTTGAAATTTGTTGCAGCAGTCAAATA
The DNA here is from genome assembly GCA_025934475.1 of Mucilaginibacter sp. Classification (GTDB taxonomy): domain Bacteria; phylum Bacteroidota; class Bacteroidia; order Sphingobacteriales; family Sphingobacteriaceae; genus Mucilaginibacter. The sequence goes on from JAICXZ010000434.1 coordinate 1,729, forward strand.
AAGGGTTGCTTCATTTGCACCGGTAATCTTCATCGCGCTAGATGAAACATCGACTTTGCCGCCATCGGTTTTCACATATAGATAGCTCACGCCATGCAGCACTCCATCGCGCACTTTTAAGTAAAGCGCAAGCGTATGGCCATCAATTTTTTTGGTAGTGAAAGATTTATGCAGCGTGTTGAGCAACGCGGTACAAGTAATTTTGCCCGGATGATCCGCAGTTAAATGTATCGCAATTACCTTATCGGGTGCATCGGCGAAATATTCACGGGTATAGTTTACGCCTTCTGCCTTGTAATAAACATGCGCTGTGGCGTTGCTGATGTCGAGATCACGCTTATATCCTGATACCTGCTGTTGAGGAAATTGCAGACAAAGATCACCAAAAGGCTGATAATCGGCATTATACCGGGGATATGCGGGCGGATTATCATCCTGCACCCAGTATTTCCATTCAGGTTTTAATTCGAGCGCTTTTTCCGGCGCTGCTTCGGGGTATATTTCCTGTTTCTCTTTGACGGTGGTCAACCCTCCTTTGTCATAAAAATTGAGCACCTGAATGGCAATCGTATTTACACCGGCATGAAGCAGGCCTTCCGGGATGATATATTTACGGCCTTTGGTGCTATTGGTGAAACCTACTAGCTTTCCGTTTACATAGGTAAAATCGATATCGCGCACACGGCCGATGCTTAACACCATTTTCTTGCCTACCATATCCGGCGACAGGTAGAAGCTATTTCTCAACCAAACAGCACCGTCCAAGCCTTCAAAACCCGGAACAGTTTCCCAGCCGTTTGCCTGGGGCTGGATGATGGTTTTCCAATTTTTATTATCAAATTTTGCGTCGTTTGGTGCAATATTGGATCGCACCCTTTTTACCCAGGCGGCTGAGTCAGCTGCATAAATTGCTTCATGGCTTTTCATGCCCATAAAATGAACTTGGGCCATTGATTCCGCTTCAGCCTGTTTACCTTCTGCAAGTAGTTTGCGTATGATGGGCAAATATTGATAAGCCCTTTTACGATCGTAGGCACGCGGACCGCCTGTCCATAAAGTCTGTTCATTAAACTGGATGTGATCGCGATTGGGATCACCATAGATCATCGCGCCTAAGGTGCCGTTGCCGATTGGCAGTGCATCTGTCCATTTTGCGGCTGGTTGTTTGTACCAAAGTTTCAGCGAACCTGACTGCGCATAAACGACCGGCGCAATCATAACGCTAAGCATCATGACCACGAATTGTTTAGTTATCGGCGATACTTTTTCTTTCATCATCCTTTATTAGTTAAACAACCACCGCATATCCCTCACGTTGCCGTTATTGCTTAATCCTGCATCATAAACGGGTACATCGGCGCTACCATCGATAAAACCTAATATCACACAGGCCCCCTTGCCCAAAGTGAGTTTGTTAGTTCCGGCATTGAAGGTGTAACTATGCACATTCACCGGCGGCATGCCAAGAATTTGAATAGCATTGGCAATCTTAATATCCGCCTGACCGTAGTCATTCGCGCTTGCATCGGTTTCCAGTTGAGGCTCCTTCAGGAACTGCTTTTCCTTGTTCTCAAAAAATCCTACGAGTACTTTCACCGGCCTTGCACTGGTAAAGCTAATTGTGGTGCCGTTGGCTATTTGATGGCTTTTGGTCAATTGAATACCCTGCAAACCAGCCAGTTCGGGAGCGATATTTTTAATTACTGCCACGGTGTCTTTAAATACAGCATCGCCTGGCACCATCTTATAGGTGTTTTCTGTTGAACTTAAAGTTACCGCGGCATTAGTCAAATGAATTACTTTTTTCTCTTTGGCGTTTGATTGCGGCGATTTTAACGAATCCAAATTCCTTTTAAAATTATCAAGTTCCTTTTGGTAGAAAGGGAGCAATTCGGACCATGTTTTGTTTTTGCCGCCTTTGCCGCTGAGCGGTATCTTGCGCGCGCCTGTTTGCATGCTGTTTGCATATAGGTAAGTCGATTTGGTGAGATCAACTAGTTTGTGATAATAATCAAGGCTGGTTTGCATCTCCGGCAATGCTTTTTCAAGATCGCCGATATCACTGGAATATTTATAGCGGAGGATCAAAAGAGCAGCTTTAGCCTTGTGTGCATAAGATTCGGCCAACGCGTCATAACAATAGATGTCATTTTTGAGACGGGCAAACTCGGCCTTATCGGCATTAACATTCGTAGAGGCCTTATCAATTGCCGCCACAGCATTATGCCCCTCCTCCATAATATCGTTGATAACGTTCACGGGCGTTTCGCCTTTGTGCGGTTCATGTTTCCATTCCTTCAAAGCATATTCGCTCATCATCTCTCCCTCCGGTCCTTCGGAGTTATACAGCAACGAAAATAAGCCGTATTTTTCAGGATCGACGAGCTCACTCATTGTCATGCCGAGCGTCATGGTTTGGCGATTGCCATCG
>JAICXZ010000148.1 GCA_025934475.1 Mucilaginibacter sp.
ACCTGATCTTGCTCGGCACCAGCGGCTGCGGTAAAACCACGACACTTAAAATGCTGAATCGATTGATAGAACCGAGCAGCGGGAGCATTAAAATCAACAATAAAAACATCTTAGATCAGAAACCGGAAGAGCTACGCCGAGGCATCGGTTATGTGTTGCAGAACAATGGACTGTTTCCGCATTATACAATCGCCGAAAATATTTCGATCGTTCCACAGTTGCTGAAGTGGGATAGCAGGCGAATTGAAAATCGCATTGCTGAACTGATCGAAAAGCTGCACCTGTCTCCCGATCAGTTGAAATTATATCCAAGTGAATTAAGCGGCGGGCAGCAACAGCGGGTAGGATTAGCCAGGGCTTTGGTGGCAAATCCGCCGATATTGCTGATGGATGAACCATTCGGAGCATTGGATAACATTACCCGTTCCAAAATACAGGCAGAGTTTAAGGAACTGGATGAACTGAAAAAGAAAACCATCATCATGGTAACTCATGATGTTCAGGAAGCCTTCGAATTGGGCGACAGAATATGCCTGATGGATAAAGGCAGGATTGTGCAAATTGGCACCCCGGCTGACCTTTTATTCAAACCGGCTAAAGAGTTTGTAAAGGAGTTTCTGAAGGAGCAGCGCCTGCAGTTGGAATTCAAATCCGTCAGAATAAAAGACATTTGGGATTTGCTTCCGGTATCCAAAAAAGAATCTGATGGCCAGATTATATCCATCGATTCAAATATCTGGATGGGACTGCAAAAGATCAGTGAAAAGAAACAGGATTATCTTCACATAACCCATCAGCATGAAGCCAAAACCGTCGGCTTTGCACAACTGATGGCAGCATTTTACCAATACCAAAACAGGCGCCCGCATGAATGAACAGCAAACACTGTGGGAGTTTATGCAGCAGCAAAGCGATAAGCTGCTGATGCAAACGCTGCAGCATATCGGGCTCACTTTCATTTCGCTATTAATTGCAGTCGTGATTGGTTTGCCATTGGGTATCTGGATTACCCGAAAAAAGCAGTTCTCCGGAATTGTTTTGGGTATAGCAGGCGTATTGCAAACCATTCCCAGTATTGCACTATTAGGTTTCATGATTCCGTTGCTAGGTATCGGCGCCAAGCCCGCTATCGTGGCCTTATTTCTTTACGCACTATTGCCAATCATCCGCAACACGTTCACAGGCATCGACGGTGTAGACGCATCTGTAAAAGAAGCAGCCTTGGCTATGGGTATGAGCCAATGGCAGGTATTGTCCAAAGTTGAACTGCCCCTGGCCATGCCGGTGATCCTGGCTGGTATCCGCACCGCAACGGTGATCAATGTTGGGGTAGCGACACTGGCCTCCTACATAGCTGCGGGTGGTCTCGGTGAGTTTATTTTCGGGGGCATCTCCTTAAACAATACCAACATGATATTAGCCGGAGCAATACCGGCAGCACTGTTGGCCATTCTATTTGACTTCCTGCTATCACGTGTTCAAAAACTCAAATTCCGAAAAATCAAAACTGCCACTGCCACTCTGCCACTGCTACTACTAATAATGGCTTCTTTCTATTTTATTCCTTCGGCATATGGCGCCAAACTAACGGCGGGTTTTACACCAGAATTTATGGGCCGGCGCGATGGTAATCTCGGACTACGAAGTAAATACGGATTAAAAGTGAACCCTGTCGTTATCAGTGATGCTGTGATGTATAAGGCAGCTTATGAAAAGCAATTGGATGTGATCAGCGGCTACTCGACCGATGGCCGCCTTAAAGCTTATGACCTGGTCGTACTGGATGATGATAAAAAGATATTCCCGCCCTATTATGCCGCGCCCATAGTCCGCGAGGATGCCCTGAGAAAATTTCCTGACCTTGAGCAGACATTAAACCTGTTATCTGGCAAAATAAACGACGCTGTGATGACCGAACTAAATTATCAGACTGACTACCTTCACTTTAGTCCGGAGAAGGTGGCTGAAAACTTTCTCAGGAAGAAATCATTATTAAAACCTGCCCGGAATGGGAACGCCGGGGTCGTGCGAATCGGCTCAAAAATTTTTGGTGAACAATATATTCTGGCCAACATTTACAGCATGCTGATCAGGGGATATACGAATTATGACGTATCCACTAAAACCGGTTTGGGCGGAACAAAGATCTGTTTCGATGCTTTGAATAATGATCAGATTGATTTTTATCCCGAATACACGGGAACCGGGTTGCTTGCAATTTTACAAGCGCCTGCGAAAACGGTGGATTCGCTAACGGTAGATAAGGACAAGACCTACGATTATGTGCAGCGGGAATTTGAGCGCAAATACCAAATAAAATGGCTTAAGCCAGTCGGGTTCAATAATGCCTATGCATTAATGATGCGCGAAAAGCAGGCCAGCCAATTAAAAATAAAAACAATTACGGACCTCAAACGCTATTTGGAAAGCAACTAATTAGATGGACCTTACAGGCTGTTACAAGAAAGTCAGGAAGCTGACTGAGGATATCTGCGCTCCGCTGCATACCGAAGACTACGTTGTGCAGCCTGTGGCTGATGTGAGTCCGCCAAAATGGCACCTGGGGCATACTTCCTGGTTTTTCGAAACTTTTATCCTGAAGCCCTATTTTATGGTTTACCAGGAATTTGATCCACAATACAATTTCGTGTTCAACAGCTATTATGAGACAGTGGGTGCACGCGTTATCCGAACCGACCGTGGTAATTTAAGCAGACCCACAGTAACCGAAATCTACAAGTACCGCGAATACGTAGATGAGGCAATGGAGAAGTTTCTATGCGCCGAGCCTTCAAAAGAGGTAAGAGAACTCATCATTCTTGGGCTCAACCACGAAGAACAGCATCAGGAGCTTTTATATACCGATATCAAATACATTTTGGGACATAATCCTTTATTCCCGGCTTATTCAAAGGATTATGTTAGTCCGAAGCAGGAGGTAAATCCGGCTAACAAATTCATCCAGATGAAGGAGGGTATTTATGAGATCGGATTTGCTGGAGAGGGCTTTTGTTTCGACAATGAACTTAGCCTGCACAAGGTTTATTTGCAACCTTTCGAGATAAGTCCGAAGCTGGTCACTAACCGGGAATACTTGGAATTTATTGACGCTGGCGGTTACCAGGATTTCAGGCACTGGCATGCCGAGGGTTGGGATTGGGTACGAAAGAACCACGTTACAGCACCTTTATACTGGCATAATATCGACGGCGGATGGCATTATTATACATATGCAGGTTTACAAGCCATTAATTGGGATGACATCCTTTGTCATATCAACTACTTCGAAGCCTCAGCCTATGCTGCATGGAAAGGGATGCGCCTGCCTACCGAATTTGAGTGGGAAGCGTCAGCAGGGCATTTCAATTGGGGCAAAAGGTGGGAATGGACCGAAAGCGCTTACCTGCCCTACCCTGGTTTCGCTAAAGCGCCGGGGGCCATCGGCGAATACAATGGAAAATTTATGGTGAACCAGCAAGTGCTCAGGGGCGCGTCGGAAGTTACGTCGCCTGGCCACAGCCGTGTCACTTATCGCAACTTCTTTCAAACACATCTACAATGGCAATTTACCGGCATCAGATTGGCACGGTAATTATAGACTATCTACTATGGGATCACCAGCAATAATTTTCGGCGCATATAGCCCCTCGAAGACAAAAAAAGAGCAGTTTTACAAGGACGTGATTACCGGCTTGAAGTCGATGCCCAAACGCCTCAGCTCCAAATATTTTTATGACGCCAAGGGCGATAAAATATTCCAGGAGATCATGAACTGCGAGGAGTATTATCCAACGCGCTGCGAACTCGAAATATTTTCAAAAAAGACATCCGAAATATGTGATGCCATTATAGGCGAAGGCGATGGATTCGACCTGATCGAGCTTGGCGCCGGTGACGCCACTAAATCATCATACCTGCTTCAATATTTGCTGGATAAAAAGGTTGATTTTACCTATTTGCCTATCGATATATCGCAAAACGTGATCAACTATTTGGATACCAACTTGCCGGCCAAACTACCGGGACTCAGGATACAGGGCCTTAATGGTGAATATTTCGAAATGCTTAAACAGGCAGCATCGCTTTCTAACAGACGCAAGGTGGTGATGTTCCTGGGGTCCAACATTGGCAATATGCAAACGAATGAGGCTTTGGAGTTCTGTAAAACACTGCGCAATCATTTATCCGAAGGCGATATGGTATTAATGGGTTTTGACTTGAAGAAAAATCCAAAAACGATTCTAGCTGCTTATAACGATAAAGAGGGCATTACCAAACGCTTTAATCTAAACCTACTGGAGCGCATCAATCGCGAGCTGCATGCTGATTTTCACCTAAGTAAGTTTGAGCATTACCCTACATATGATCCCGAAACGGGCGCATGCCGAAGTTTCCTGATCAGTCTCGAGGATCAGGAGGTGACCATCAATGATAAAGAGCATATCCGTTTCGCGAAGGACGAATACATTTACATGGAGATTTCGCAAAAATTCACAGTTCTGCAAACAGAGCAGATAGCCGAAAGCGCCGGCTTTAAGGCCATTGATTGCATATTCGATAGCAAAAAATGGTTTCTGGACGCGATTTGGGTGGCTGAGTAACAACTGGCTTTAGTTTTAAAACATTACTTTGCAAGGCAGGTTAATCACCTGTGCCTTTAAGTGTGCATACACCAAGGGATGCCTCTTTTCAAAATTCAGTATCGTCGTAAAAGCCTGGGCTACAAGTATTATTCAAAACGGGAACTGTTTTGCAATTATTTCGTCAATATTTTTAAATATTAACTCAAAACATTATTAGTATCATTTGAGTTAATATATCACCTCTATTGAAATAATTGGTATGGCGATCATCCCCAGTAATTACAACATAAGGACAAGTGCTTTTTACTGAAGCAAAGTGATGGTCCGCTCGGTCCCTCCCGACTATTTCTTCCCTGTTACCGGTTATCTCATTTTCAATACATCGAAAATTTATAAACTACCCCATTATGAAAAATTTAAACTTATTTCTTGCCCTTTTTGCAACGGGCGCAATTTTTGGCTGCAAAAAGAGCAGCCTGAATACTGTAAAGCCTTCCACCTCAACAAGCAGTTTAACAAACAGCCTGATAGCCGATTCGGTAAGGATTTACGCCGGTAAAGTGGCAGAGAATCCTGTTGAGGTAGATGGCCCGTTATCAAAAGCCACATTTTGGGGGCCTGGCGGCATGACGCTGGATGCTTCCGGAAACCTGTATGTGGGCGATTATTATGGTGATGATATTCGTAAGATAACTCCGGATGGTATGGTAAGCACTATTTCAACTGGAATAGATATGCCCGAATACCTGGCGTTTGACGCATCGGGCAAGTTATACATGACGTACAATAAAATTGTCCAGGTGTTACCAACCGGTTCACTCAGTTTGATAGACAGTGCTAATTATGACGGCCTCGCAGCTGATAATAGTGGCAATGTTTACGCGGCTACCCTGCAACGAATTATGAAACTGGATCCGTCAACAGGGAAAATGGATGTTTATGCGGGCACCGGCAAGGTCGGATCAACTGATGGCGACCTCAGTACGGCCACATTTACATACATTGAAGGCATAACATTTGATAAAAAAGGAAATATTTTCGTTTTAGATAGCAACAGTATCCGAATAGTTGATGTTGCGAATAGTCAGGTTAAAACATTGACTTTAAAAGGGTCTCAATCGCCGTTTAATAACCCTCAGGGTTTAGCTGTTGACCAATGGGACAATGTTTATGTAGCAAATTACGGGGACTCCAACAGCGGTAATGGGTATATCCTGAAGATCACCCCTGATGGCACGGCAAGTAATTTCGCCGGCAACAGGCAAAAGTCCGGCAATCCAGGCGGGCTGCAGGGGGCTGCCCAATCTGTTTCATTCGACGGGGCCACAGGAATAATCTTACTACCATCAGGTAACTTCCTGGTAGGTTGTATGAGTGGTAATGTGATTCAGGAGATAATTACGCATAAGCAGCAATAAGATGGGGTAACACAAAAAACCCCGGCCAGTCTTCTGGTCGGGGCGATCATTAGTTGTTAATATATTACAAAACTTTGGGATTCAATTCAGAATCGATCAGTTCACCCACAGGTGTACTCATCAGCCACTTAGCGTGGTCGTTTCTTTGCCATTGATGTTTTGGTTCAGAAACGCGGGCACCATCAGCCAGATAAATGATAGTCATTACCTCGCGCATCTTGTTTGAGTTGTTGCCCGGTGCATTGTGGATCGTAAAACCACGGTGGAAAGTTGCATCTCCGGCTTTCATCGTTTGAGCACGGGTTATCGGGAATTTTCTTTTCTTAACGTATTCATCAAAAGCACCTTCTGATTCGTCAGATCTCTCGAAATCAAATACTGCTCCTTTGTCAAATGAACCCGAAGCGAATGTAAGCATACCCATATCCACATCGATATCTACCAGCGGCATCCACATGGTAATGGTGTTATTGGTGTCAATCGGCCAATAGTACTGATCCTGGTGCCATGGCGTAGGTCCGCCTCCTGGCTCTTTGAACAAAGCCTGGTCGTGATAAATACGCACGTTTTCTACCCCCATCAAATCTGCAGCAATCTTTCCCAGTCGCTTGGCCATCACAAACTGCTTTACAGCTTCATCAACGCGCCATAGGTTCATGATCTGCAAAAATGCTTTACCATAAGTATCACGGTCCTGCATTTTACGGCGTTCAGTGTTGTATTTATCGGCAGCATTTACGATAACCGGCCTGTAAGCGGCGACCTCTCCCGGCGACAAAATGTCCCTAACAAGCGTGTGGCCTTTTTCGGCAAATTCTTTAATACTTTCTTGTGCGATAGGCTTAAGTTCGTCAAGCAGAGGGAGTTCAGAAACAAAAGTATTCATATCAAAATTGGTTTACACTCAAAAATAGGCCATATGGGCTTCGAAAAAAAATGAACAAAATGGTGTAATAATGGATTATTTTATCCTTATATTGCATTAAGGTTTCCCTTTTAATAAAATAAGCAAATGATTAAGGCGTCGTACGAAGTATTGCAGCCCGCCAGCGGGCATTCTTTCCTGGTCAGAAAATTTGACAAAATAGCATTTGATGCGCCCTATCATTTTCACGAAGAATTCGAGCTAACCTATATCGTTCACGGTAAAGGCAAACGGTATGTAGGCAGCCATATGGAGGATTTCTCCAGCGGCGATCTGGTGTTCCTCGGGCAAAATCTACCGCATTGCTGGAAATTGGAGCATGGCAAACAGGATGAGGGCGAAGC
>JAICXZ010000238.1 GCA_025934475.1 Mucilaginibacter sp.
CCATGGACTATCGACCATGGACTATTGACTGCTACAACTGCCACTTACTCAGTACGAAGACTCTTCACCGGGTTCGCGAACGCCGCTTTAATCGCCTGGAAGCTAATAGTTGCCAGGGCGATTGCGAATGCCAGCAGACCCGCAATTGCCATTACCCACCAGCTGATATCGATCCGGAAAGCAAAATCCTGCAGCCAATGGTGCATAATGAACCACGATACCGGCGCGGCAACTACGAGGGATATAATAACCAGCAGTAAAAAGTCTTTAGATAATATATAAACCACATTTTGGGTAGATGCACCCAGCACTTTGCGGATGCCTACCTCTTTGGTACGTTGTAAAATGTTGTATGCTGATAAACCGATCAACCCGAAGCAGCGATCAAAATGGCCAGAGACGCAAACAGGGTAAACATTTCGCCGAAACGCTGGTCGCTTTGATATTGTGCATTAAACTGATCGTCGAGGAAGAAATAGTCGAACGGATCGTTCGGGAAATATTTGCTCCACGCGGTTTTTACCGCTGCTATGCTTCCCTGCAGGTCGGATGTTTGCAGTTTGACCGAAACGGCGTCTTTTGCGTTTAGACGCAGGGTGATCAATTGCGGGTCTATCGGTTTCTGCAGCCCCAAGTGATGGAAGTTTTCCACCACGCCAATGATGGTCAGTGTATCGCCTGAAAATATTTTTCTGCCAACCGCATCCTTAGGACTGGTGAAACCAAATTGTTTCAATGCCTGCTCATTTAGGATCGCAGCTTTTTTATCACCGGGGAAATCCCTGGAAAAATTGCGACCTGCTAACAGCTTCATTTCAAACTGTGGAATAAAGTCGTAGTCGATACCCAGGCGATAGACCGTTGAACCGCCAAGATCTTTGTGATCGAGACTTTGGTAGCCGGTGGTCCAATAAATTTCCTGCCCCATCACGGAGGTAGAGATCGCCGCGCTTTTGACACCGGAGTTCTTCAGGATATCATTTTTGAAGGACTCCACGGTGCTCCAGTATAACGAATCCTTTACAGCATGGGCACCATTAATAACCAAATTTTGACTGATATTGACGCCAAGCTTTTGATTGCGCATAAAATTTACTTGCTGGTAAACAATGATGGTCCCGGCTATCAAAACCACGGAGATGCCGAATTGAACAATGATAAGACTCTTACGTAGGATCAATCCGCCTGAGGTATTTTTAAAAGCTCCCTTTAGCACCTTCACAGGTTTGTAATCCGAAAGGACAAAAGCCGGATATAGACCCGAAAGCAAAGTGCCCGCCAGGAACATTCCTGCGAAAATGAGCCAATATTTAAAAGACATCGAGAAACCACTCGAAATATCCTTACCCATCAGCTGGTTAAACCACGGCGTCAATAAATATACCACCAAACCTGCCAACAATATTGCCGAGAGGTTAAGCAGAAAATTATCGAGCATAAATTGCTGGATCAATGTTGATTTGGCGGCTCCCAACACTTTGCGTACGCCAACCTCTTTAGCCCGTTCAACCGAGCGGGCGGTGGATAGATTGATGTAGTTGATCCAGGCAATACCCATGATGATAAAGCCTATCAGGAACATGAAATTGACAGAACTGCCGCTGCCATTCACTTCAGCTTCCTGGTTATAATTTGAGTACAGGTATATATCGCTGAGCGGAATGATGTAAAGCTTGGATTCTATTTTATTGGCCTTCGCCCAATCCTTCGCTTTATTGATGTATTTATCCGCGAAGGCAGGCATTTTAGCCTGGAAAGCATTCAAATCTGATCCGGGGCGTAATTGTAAATACACGTAGAAGTCGTACCAACCGATAGCCGTATTAGCGGAGTCTTCCTTGTCGCCGTCTTCCCGCAAACTCTTGCGGAGCGTTTCATACGATACCAAATAATCAATAATCAGGTGTGAATTTTTTGGATAATCCTTAAAAACTCCGGTTACCTGGTAAACATCAGGCTTGCTCCTGCCACCACCACGTGATTGCAATGTTTTGCCAACGACATCAGTGGTGCCAAAATATTTACGCGCCATGCTTTGCGAAATAATTATCTTGTTGGTTGCATTGAGCGCTGTGGCACTGCTTCCGCCGGTTAACTCTATCCCCAGCATGCCAATAGACGACGGATCGGCGAAATAGCCTTTCTTCTCAGAGAATTTGATATCGCGCGCGTCGTTACTCAAAAGCAATTCATCGTCGATCAGGCGGCAGTAGTTCTCCACCTCAGGATAATCCTTTTTCATGAGCGGTCCGAAAGCAGGATAGGAGGTAGCCGATTGCCACTCCAGTTTTCCTTTTTTATACTGATCCAGCCTGATACGGACAATACTGGATGAATTCTTTTGGAATGTATCATAACTCCGCTCGTACGACACATACTGAAAAATGAGCAGGCAGCAAGTAATGCCTATGGTCAGGCCCAGTATGTTGAGTGCAGTGTATCCTTTCCGTTTCAAAAGGTTACGCACGCTGATGGTGAAGAAATTTTTTATCATGATGGTTGGTTCATTGGTTCATTAATTAGTCCATAGTCGATAGACCATAGTCCATAGTTTTTATTTCCTGCTTTTGCCATGGACTATCGACCATGGTCTATGGACAAAATAACTGCACCTGCCACTGCTACTCTGATCTCAAGCTTTTAACTGGGTTCGCGAGCGCAGCTTTAATACTTTGATAGCTAACCGTAGCAAGCGTTATAGCAATTGCGCCAACTGCTGTAACTGCGAATATCCACCAGCCGATTCCCTGCCGGTAGGTGAAATTCATCAGCCACTTGCTCATAAAATAATAAGCAACCGGTGCAGCTATGATGAGCGAGATCACCACCAGCACAATGAAGTCTTTTGATAATAGACGCCACAGGTTAAATACCGTTGCGCCCAATACTTTGCGGACGCCTATTTCCTTTACCCGCTGTTCGGCCGAGAATGATGCCATGCCGAAAAGCCCCAGGCAACTGATGAATATGGCCAGCCCGGCAAAGGAGCTTGCCAGTTTACCTATGCGCTCCTCATTGTCAAATTTTTTGGCGTAGTCTTCATCAACAAAGCTGTATTCAAATGGGGTAGTGGGGTCGTACTTTTTGAAGATGGCCCCAATCTTTGTAAGCGCATCGTGCATGCTTACATTTGCGTTGATACGGATCTCAAAATTATTCTTGGCCCAGTAGTGGTTCCCCAGGAAATAAAAGGTTTGCACTATAGGTTCATATGCTGATTGGTTGACCATATCTTTCACCACCCCGATGATCTTGTAGTTGCCATTGCCAATCCAGGTGATGGTTTGGCCAATAGGATGTTTGAACCCAAGGTACTTTGCACATGCTTCGTTGATAATGAATGCGGACGAGTCGCTAAGGCGAGACGGATCGAAATCGCGTCCCTCTTTGATTTGCCAACCTACAGTTTTTCCGAATTCAGGTGTTATGACAAGACTCTTAAAGTTTTCCTGCAAAGCCGGATCCTTGCCTTCCCATTTAAAGCCGCCATTGCTTGGGTACCAATCGCTTATCTTTGACCCGGATTGCGATAAAGATGCTACAACACCACTTGCCATCAGTTCGTTCCTTACTATCTGGGACTGTTTGCCAATAACATCGTTTTGAATAGGTACAGTAACCAACCCATTACGGTTATAGCCCACCGGGCGGTTTTTAGCATACTGTATCTGGTTGAAAACAACAATAGTACCGATGATAAGCACGATAGATACCGAAAATTGCAGCACTACCAGTATCTTGCGCGGAATGGCTGCCAGTCTTCCTACACGGAATGTGCCTTTTAAAACTTTAACAGGATTAAATGATGAAAGATATAACGCCGGGTAACTACCAGCGATCAGGCCGGTAAACAATGTAAAGGCTATGCCTGCCAGCCAAAAAAAAGTGCTGCCCCATGGCATTTGAATATGCTTATCGGCCAGGTCGTTGAAAAATGGAAGACTCAACTGTGTCAGTAGCAGCGATAGCAGGAATGACAAAACTGCGATCAGCATGGACTCGCTGTAAAATTGTGCGATCAGTTGGCTCCGCATTGATCCGATAGATTTACGTATTCCCACTTCCTTGGCGCGTTTTTCGGAACGGGCCGTACTCAGGTTCATGAAATTGATACAAGCCAGCAGCAGCACAAATACACCTATGATACCAAAGAGCCAAACATATTGTATGCGGCCGCCCGTGTTTGCGCCATTTTTAAAGTCCGAATACAGGTGCCAGTTATTCATCGGGTGAAGGAACAGAACCGGCTTGAACCTGGCATCGCTGTTGTTGGTCCGCACAAGGTCCTGCATCTTAAGGTCCTTGATTTTATCCGAAACCTTGCTCATATTGGCGTTATCGACAATTTGCACCAGTGTTTGGAACCAGCTTGCTCCCCAGGGATTATTGAACCGGGTATCATAATGCTGGTCTTTTACCAGCAATTGCCATGGTGAAATAAAGGTTAGATCGCCAAAAGAAGAGTTTTGAGGCAGATCTTCGTAAACGCCGGTTACTTTAACCGTTAAATTGTTGTTATGATCGATCTTGATGATCTTACCCATAGGGTCGGTATCACCAAATACAGCTTTGGCAGTCGATTCCGAAAGCAATATCGATGATGGATCGTTTAGCCCATTTCGGCTGCCTTCAATCATCTTAAGCGAAAGCATATCGGTGATGCCCGGCTCCATATAGTTGCCGCTTTCCTTCAGGTTTTTGTCGGCATACGATAAAATATGGTTATCGGTCCATGATGACATGATCACATGCTTGAAATCGGCCCCGTACTCGTTACGCAGATCGGGCCCCAGGGGATAGGCCTGGCTGTTCCAGGTGTCGGTTTCGTTGTTGATCCACTGGTTTTGCATCACTTGCGCAATACGGTCGTGGTTGGGGAAGCTCTTATCGAATGATAATTCGCTATAGAGCCAGAGACCTATCAATACAGCCACGGCCATACCCACAGCAAGCCCGCCAATATTGATAATGGATGATGCCTTGTTTTTTAGCAGGTTCCTCCAGGCGATTTTCAAATAGTTCTTTATCATGGTATGTTAGTTCATTGGTTCATTTATTTGGTCCATGGTCGATGGACCATAGTCCATAGCCATTTTGTATTTGCCTTGGACTATCGACCATGGTCTATGGACAATTGCAGCCGCCACTGCTACTCCGACCGAAGACTCTTCACCGGGTTGGTCAACGCAGCTTTTATACACTGATAACTCACGGTCATTACAGTGATCAGCAGCGCACAAAAAGCGGTTAGGGCAAATATCCACCACGGAATTCCTGTATGATAATTATAGCCTTGCAGCCAGTTATGCATAAAATAGTAGGCTACCGGCATAGCCAGCGTCAGAGACACCATCACCAATCCTATAAAATCTTTCGATAGCAGGCCCCACAAATTCAACACGGATGCACCGAGTACTTTTCGTATACCTATTTCTTTAATGCGCTGCTCGGCCATAAAGGATGCCATCCCGAACAGGCCTAAGCAACTAATAAAAATTGCCAGCCCGGCAAATAAGCTTGCGAGGGTGCCTATTCGCTCCTCATCGCCAAATTTTTGTGCATATGCATCATCTGCAAACTGATAATCAAAAGGCTGCGACGGATTATAGGTTTTAAAAGTCCTTTGTATCTTTTCAATGGCTTCGTGAGCGCCCGATTTTGGATTGATCTTAAGGATAACAAAATCGCCACCCCATTTTGATATATGGAAGAGTGTGGGTCTCAC
>JAICXZ010000154.1 GCA_025934475.1 Mucilaginibacter sp.
AACAGCAGGGTGTTAAAGCCGCTGTGTTTCAATAACCTATAAGTTGTATCATTGCCAGGGTATAAACCTCTGCCGTACATGGCCAAATTTTTGGCAGGCATAGGCGCTGCGGGAGCATATGTTTGTTGTGCTAAGCACAAATGAGAAAAAGCAGTTAAACAGATAAGTAAAAATAATGCCTTCATAAATAACGATAGTTAAAAAAGGGCCAATTTAGCAGAAATTTGCTGATAACTCTATCATCCCACCCGGGGATATGAGTCCGACGACGTCTGCGCTAATTCTGACTTTTAGTGTGAGTGGGCGAGCGAGTATTGAGTAAAAAGGCAAAGTGGGTGTAAAAGCGATTCATACTCGCTATCACACCCACTCTGCCTTTTTCGGTAGCGGGAAGCGGACGGATGTCGAACTTTTTGGATGATCTAGATCTTGTAAATGAAATAACTTAATTTTTTAAATGCAAGTGATCTTTCAACGTCGTAATCTGCCAATTAATTTGATTCAATGATTTATAGCTTTTCGGTGATGAGCCCAAATGCCGTTTGAAAAAACGAGTGAAATGTTGAGGATAATTGAATCACAGTTATACAGTCCGTCGTTATCGAAATTCTTTTCTTATTTACTATCCAGGGGCAAACTAAAGAAAAAGGTGCTGCCTTTGCCAAGCTCACTTTCGGCCCATATTTCGCCATGATGACGGTGAATGATCTCGGCACTCAAATACAAGCCGATCCCGAATCCGGCGATTTGCCGGGTTTCCTGGCTTTCGATACGGAAATACCTGTCAAAAACGCGCGGCAGGTCCTCCGGCGGGATGCCCATCCCCTGGTCACGCACGCTAACCACGACGCTCTCTTTTTTCCGCTCGCAGCGTAAGGTTACCGGCTGGCCTTTTGCGGAATATTTCACAGCGTTACTAACAAGGTTCGTTATGACTGATCCCACTTTGTCGCGGTCGGCGTTGATCCAAGTACCGGGGCATTCATCGAGCTGAATAGCGTGCATAGGCGAAATCAGGTTACTTTCCGTAACAATCTCCTGCAAAAGTTCAAACAGGTCAAAGTCGCGGCGGTCCAGCACGATCTTCCCGGACTCCAACCGGGATACGTTCAAAAAGCCGTTGATCATCGCCGTCATTTTTTTAACCTGCTTGTTGGCCCTCTCCATGGCGCCGCTCAGAAAAGTATCGCCGCTATCCTTTAGCTTTGACGATGCCAGCTGCAAGATTGCATTGAGCGACGTAAGTGGTGTTTTAAGCTCGTGGCTGACCATCCCTATAAAATCATTTTTCCTGGCTTCATCCAATTTGCGCTCGGTTATGTCACGCGCTATTTTGGAGGCGCCGATGATTTGTCCCTGACCGTCTTTGACCGGGGATATGGTAAGAGACACATCGATTAAACGGCCATCTTTCGTTAATCGTTTCGTTTCGAAGTGATCGACATGTTCGCCTTTGCGCAGACGTTCTATAATTTCTGTTTCCTCGTTCTGCCGGTCAGCCGGAATGAGCTTATAAATAGTTTCGCCGATCATCTCTTCCGCTGTATATCCGAATATACGCTGCGCTGAACTGTTCCAGCTCGTGATAACACTATCGAGGGTTTTACTGATGATGGCATCGTCGCTAGAGGTAATGATCGCTGCCAGTTTCGCACTTTCTTCTTCCGCCCGTTTAAGCTCGGTAATATCCAGTACCGTGCCGGCAAACCTTTCAGCAGATCCATCGACTCCTTCATAAATCTTGCCATTCACCCTTATCCAGCGCGTTTCATTATTATCAAAGCGTAATATGCGGTAGGTGATCTCGTATTTGCTCTGACTGCCTACAGTGATGCATCTGGCGATCTCTGTCTGCACATAGCTCCTGTCCGCCGGGTGTATATGCTCTTCAAAGCTTGCCATCGTCGGCACCTCGCCATGGCCGATGCCATAGATCTGGCGGCACTCGGGCGACCAATAGAGATCACCGCTAACGATATTATACTCCCAGGTACCCAGGTTTGTCGCGGCTATCGCCATTTGGAGGCGCGATTCCTTGGCGCTCAGCTCTTCATTGGCCAATTTCAGCCGCTGTGTCGCCTCCACCTGGGCCGTCACATCCTGGCACAGCACCATTACGCCGGAAATACAACCATTATTTTCATGATAGGGCTGGTAGATTATATTCAAATAGCCGGTTATGGCTTCCCCATCTTTATAGACCAGATAAGGTGTTTCGTACAGGTAAGCCGGCTCGCCACTGGTTCGCACGCCTTCGATCAGTGGCCGGAAATACGACTCGTCTTCCGATGGCACGAAATCAAATATGGGCTTACCGTCCAGTTCAGCAGCGGTACGCTTCAGCAAACGTGCATAGGCGTCATTAGCAATTCCTACGCGCATCTCGGGCCCCATCAGCAAAACAATGCCTACGTCTGCATCGCGCACCAGGTTGCGAAAGCGCTGCTCGCTTTCTGTCAGGCTCTCCAAAGTTTGCGTCAGCAGTTCCTGCGTTTGCAATAGTTCCTCGTTGGTTGCGGCCAGCTCTTCATTGGTGGAAGACAACTCCTCATTGGCAGCATTCAATTCCTCATTGGTCGCGGCCATCTCATGATTAACAGCGTCCAGTTGCCTCAGCGCGAGTACTTTTGCGGTCGTTTCAATACAGATGACGCGGATGCCACGGACTGCCCCCTCATCATCATAAATAGGATTATAAGTAAAATCAAAATAGCAGTCTTCGGGATAATCGTTTCGTTCCAGCTTTACGCCGAGGTCGGAAAACCCAACTGGCGTCCCGGTCATGACTTGTTTGAACAAGGGGCCAATTGTATCCCAGATCTCAGCGTAGGTGTCTCTTGCACTTGCCCCCAGAGCCTGCGGATGTTTGGTTTTCCCGTTAATGGGCCGGAAAGCGTCGTTGTAAAGCTGGATATAGTCATCGCCCCAGCAGATCAATACGGGAAATGCGGTATTCAGCAGCATGCTTACAGGGTATCGCAGAGCAGCTGGCCAGGTTGAAGGACCGCCAAGGGGTGTAGCAGACCAGTCGAATGCGCGTATCAAGTCGCCCATTTCTCCGCCACCGGATAGAAATGGATAATTGTGTAACAGGGCGCGGGTGTCTGACACGATATTAAGAGGATGAGAAACAAAAATAACCAAAATACGCCTGATTTGTTTACTCTTCTCCTATATCAGCGTTTCTTTATCCGGATTTGCCAAAACCATTTCTACGACAACGTGTTAATTTCCAGCGAAGACGAGTTTTTTGCTCTATGAAAATCAAATTTCCTGTAGAAGAGCATATCAATATATTCAACCGCATACAGGCAGTTGTTCTCCTCATTGCGGTTGATGCTCCGATCTATACGATCGCTCCCATAGTTATTACCCGGACATCGGCATGGTAAACAGTCGAGCAAAACCCTTGCATTCATGTTCGCTACCCGGATGCTGGCGGCATGAAGATCATCCGGCGAAATCACTGATCAATTTCACTCCCAAATGTGGCGTAAAGCTTCAACTTTTGTTCACCTTCCGTTTTCTAAGTTGATTTATTATTAAGGATATTAAGTTATCCTGCGTGAGTATTCCGGGTGTGCAACCTCAAAAAGCACTCAGTATTCTATAATATCAAACAATCTGAATATCTTTTCGTCATGTAAATCGAGCGCGCCCTCTAACGTATCCGTGTTATCTTCTTTCTTAAACGCCATGGACCAGTCAGGAAAAAAACGCTGGATTATCGGTTCTTCGCGTAATGTTGTCACTCGGAAATGCCGCTTGTCGTGCCGGATGTTCTGGTAAAGTTGGTCAATATGCGCCTTAGGTCCCTCAATTAGCTGTATAAAGCTTTCTGGCAGGCAGATCAACATGCCTGTCACCTCAAAGCGGCTATTGGCCTCTCTTGCGACAGTTAATAATTCTTGCAATTCTGCATCATTCATCGGCTTTGCCGGCACACTGGTGTAAATCAGGTAATAGAGTTCCATTGATCAGGTGGTTGCGATTTGTAAGTAAAGTAAAAAAACGAGCCTTGTCCGGGCTTTCTTTCCGCCCAAATGTGACCGTGATGACGCTCGATGATCTGTCTGGACAAATATAAGCCAAGCTCAAATCCCAAAGAGCTTTTATTTTCGGCTATCCGGTAGAACCTAGAAAATATTTGAGTCAATTTGTCTCCAGGGGATGCCTATCGGTCACCCAGGTAGAGGCGCTTGGGGGGAAAATTATTCTTGAAAGTGAACCTGGTAACGGAACCACTTTCACAATCTCATTGCCGGTCTCGTAAACGGGCTCGAACCAGAAATACTTGAAAAACAGAACCTATTGCAACTATAGTTGCAGATAAAACGAAAAAATGCAACGAATTTACTATTCCGTTGCATTTTCATTAAAGGTAGCGGGAGCAGGACTCGAACCTACGACCTTCGGGTTATGAGCCCGACGAGCTACCAACTGCTCCATCCCGCACTGTGTTTCCAATTGAAAACGATTAAATGATGTTTTTAATTGGGACTGCAAAGGAACAAATTTTATCTTTGCAGTCCAAATAAAATTTTAATTTATTTTATGAGTCACAGGGCGGGGTTTGTAAGTATTATCGGTAAGCCGAACGCAGGGAAGTCGACCCTGATGAATGCGTTGGTGGGTGAAAAAATGTCTATCATCACCCCTAAAGCGCAGACTACCAGGCATCGTATCCTCGGTATCGTGAATGCGGATGACTACCAAATTGTGTTCTCGGATACCCCCGGTATCATGAAACCGCACTACGCTTTGCAGGAAACCATGATGCACCAGGTGGAGGGTTCGCTGGTTGATGCCGACGTATTATTACTCGTAACTGACATCAACGAAAAGCACGACGAAGCCGACGTGATCGAAAAGCTGCAGGGTTCATTAGCACCATTGGCGATTATAATTAACAAGATTGACCAGTCGGACGAGCAAAAGGTAAAGGATAAGATCGCTTATTGGCAAAAGACACTAAACCCGAAGGCCATCTTCGCGGTTTCGGCGCTGAAGGAATATAACGTGGAATCGGTGATGAACTTCGTGATGGAGCACCTGCCTGAGCATCCGGCTTATTACGAAAAGGATTTCCTGACGGATCGCAATGACCGTTTTTTCGCGTCTGAAATTATCCGCGAGAAGATATTTAAGATATACGAAAAGGAGATCCCTTACAGCACTGAAGTGATCATCACAGCCTTTAAAGAAGGCGAGGAATTATACCGCATCAGCTCGGAGATCATTGTAGAGCGCGAATCGCAAAAGAACATCCTGATAGGCAAAGGTGGCGAAACCCTGAAAAAGGTTGGCACCTATGCCCGCAAAGACATGGAAGAGTTTTTCCAGAAAAAGATCTTTCTCGAAATGTTCGTGAAAGTGATCCCCGACTGGCGGCAGAAGAAAAACTACCTGAAGAAATTTGGGTACGAGAGTTAGATATGAGATTTGAGATGTGAGATATGAGAGCCATCTTTGTGGCTAAGTATTTCAGTTTCAAACCTCACAATAATAATCCGGTGTGGGTGGAGTGTGTAGTCAAAGTCTCACATCTCATATCTCACATCTAAAACGAAATGAGCAACATAGTAGCCATAGTGGGCCGGCCCAACGTAGGCAAATCAACATTATTTAACCGCCTCACCGAGACGCGTAAAGCCATCGTTGACGATTTCAGCGGCGTTACCCGCGACCGCCACTACGGCATTGCCGAGTGGACCAACCATCCCTTTACTGTGGTGGATACCGGTGGTTATGTGGCTAATTCTGAAGATGTATTTGAAGCAGCCATCCGCGAGCAGGTGGTGATCGCTATTGAAGAAGCATCGGTTATCCTGTTTATGGTGGATGTAACTACAGGCGTAACCGACCTGGACGACGAAATTGCTGCGCTGCTCCGCAGAAGTAAAAAGCCCGTCTTCGTGGTATCGAATAAGGTTGATAACAACGCGCTTCAACATGAGAGCGCTGTTTTTTACAGCTTCGGCCTGGGCGATATCTACAATATCTCATCAATGACTGGCTCGGGTACCGGCGAATTGCTCGATGAGATGGTGAAACACTTTGAGGATATACCACTCGAAGAAAACACCCTGCCAAGGTTTGCCATTGTTGGCAGGCCAAACGTAGGTAAGTCTTCCATCATCAATGCGTTTGTAGGCAAGGAACGTAATATCGTTACGCCAATCGCCGGCACTACCCGCGATTCAATCCATATTCATTACAACCAGTTCGGTCACGATTTTATGCTGATCGACACCGCCGGGCTGCGCAAGAAAACAAAGGTTAAAGAGAACATCGAGTTCTACTCAGTTATGCGTACCATCAAGGCGCTGGAAGAGGCTGATGTAGTGATCCTGATGATTGACGCGGTTGAAGGCATCGAATCGCAGGACATCAACATTTTCCACCTCGCGGAAAAGAATAAAAAAGGTATAGTGATTGTGGTGAATAAATGGGATTTGATCGAAAAGAACAATAAAACTACCAAAGTTTTCGAGGAGCAGATACGCGACAAGATTGCTCCGTTTACCGATGTGCCTATCATATTCACCTCGGTTACCGAAAAGCAGCGTGTAATGCGTGTGATTGAAACGGCAGAAAAGGTATACGAAAATCGCAGCAAAAAAATCCCGACTTCGAAACTGAACGACGAGATGCTACCGATTATCGAGAACTTCCCGCCACCATCACTCAAGGGCAAATACGTTAAGATCAAATACATCACGCAGCTCAAAGGCACATCGCCGATGTTCGCCTTCTTCTGCAACCTGCCGCAATACATCAAGGAGCCTTACCAGCGCTTCCTGGAAAACAAGCTGCGCGAAAATTTCGATTTCAATGGTGTGCCTATACAGGTGTTTTTCAGGCAGAAGTGATTCCTTTTGTTGTAAAGTTGAAACGTTGCAAAGTTGGGAGGTTAGTCCTGTCCTAAAAAACATTCCAACTTTCCAACAAAAAAGCCTGTAGCGTTCGGCTCGTTCGCTTCGTAATATCAAAAAACTGATCTTATGAAGTATCTGAGCTTTATCTTTTTAATCGCCATTATCTCTTCATCCTGTAAAAAGGAAAGCACAGGAGGATGTATATCTAAAGCTGATGGCGTAGTTCCTGTTTCGGCGGCTGATATGGCGTCTATCCAGACTTTGTTAAACA
>JAICXZ010000760.1 GCA_025934475.1 Mucilaginibacter sp.
AACTTTATCTGGTGTATGATCTTAAACGCCCGAAACAAAACTTTTGGCGACTACACCAACAAACAAACCCCGCTGCTCAAGAATTATTTATTCTGCGCACTGGCCGGTACTACCTGGTTCCTGCAGTTCTTTTTCTACGGCATGGGTGAAAGCAAATTGGGTAACGGCGCCAGCTCGTGGATACTGCATATGGCCTTTATCATCCTGATTGCCAATATATGGGGATTGTTTTTGAAGGAATGGAAGGGCGTGAGCCGCAAGGCGGTAACAATTTTAGTGGCGGGGATTATAACGATGATCATTTCGGTGCTCATCGTGGGTTATGGCAATTCAATTAAGTGAGGTAAAAGGATAAAGGTGAAAGGCGAAAGGTCTTAGTCCGGAAGTCCGCATAAGTCCGGAAGTCCGAAAGAAGTTAGAAGACCAAAACTGAAGATAACTAGTCGATAATACATCAAATGAAACTATGGAACAATATAATAATACAACAATGAATTTTAAGCATGTAAGCTATTTGTGGGACGATGCCAGGGCCGCTGAACTGGCTGGCGATGAGGTGGCCCTGCTGATATACCGCTCTAACCTGCTCGGAGCCGATTTACGCCTGACAAATTATGGCGGTGGCAATACCTCGTGCAAGGTGATGGACAAGGACCCGCTGACCGGCAAGGAAGTAGAGGTGATGTGGATCAAGGGGTCGGGCGGCGATATTGGTACGTTGAAAAAGAGCGGATTGGCAGCCTTATATGTTGATCGTTTGAGAAGCCTGAAAAACGTATACCGTGGTATTGAACACGAAGACGAAATGGTAGAGCTTTTCAATCACAGTATCTTCGATCTTAACTCAAAGGCGCCTTCAATTGATACGCCTTTGCATGGGTTTTTACCCTTCAAACATATCGACCACCTGCATCCTGATGCGGCTATTGCTATTGCGGCAGCCAAAGACGGTAAAAAGATTACTGAAGAGCTTTTTGACGGCACTATTGGTTGGGTTGAATGGCAAAGACCAGGTTTTGATCTCGGATTGAAGCTGCGGGAATGCCTCGATAACAATCCCGGTATTCGTGGTATAATGCTTGGTTCACACGGTTTGTTTACCTGGGGCGACACAGCTTATGAAAGCTACATCAATACGCTCGAAGTAATCGAAAAATGTGCCGAATACCTGGAGCAGAATTACGGAAAGAAACGCCCGGTTTTTGGCGGACAGAAGATTCAAAGCTTGTCGCCAGAAGATCGCAAAAAGCAGGCAGTAGCACTTGCTCCAATTTTGCGCGGATTTTGTTCCTCTAAAACGCGTATGATTGGTCACTTTACTGATGACGCACGTGTTTTGGAATACATCAACTCGAACGATCTTGAGCGTTTAGCGCCGATGGGTACCAGCTGCCCGGATCACTTCCTGCGTACCAAGATCAGTCCGTTGGTGCTAGAGTTGGACACTAATGCTGATTTGAGTGACGCGACTGCTTTAAAAGAACAACTTGCTCCAGCTTTTGAAGCCTATCGCAAAATGTACGAGGATTACTACAACACCTGCAAGCATCCGAATAGCCCAGCTATCCGCGATGCCAACCCGGTGGTTATTTTATATCCGGGTGTGGGTATGTTTACCTTCGCCAAGGACAAGCAAACGGCGCGCGTAGCGGCTGAATTTTACATCAACGCCATCAATGTGATGAAAGGCGCTGAAGCCATTTCGGAATATACTTCTTTGCCCCGGCAGGAAGCTTTCGATATAGAATATTGGCTGCTGGAAGAAGCGAAATTGCAGCGTATGCCAAAACCAAAAGCTTTGTCAGGAAGAATTGCATTGGTAACCGGCAGCGCGGGAGGCATTGGTAAGGCAATCGCTAAAAAGTTTGTACAGGAAGGCGCCGTAGTGATCTTAAATGACATGAACGCGGAACGTTTGGAAGGCGCGGGCGCAGAATTTAAAAGCCTGTTCGGGAAAGACTCTTACGCAACTGCGGTATTGGACGTAACCAATGGGGAGCAGATCAATGATGCCGTTGCTGAATGTATATTAGCCTTTGGCGGTGTCGACCTGGTAGTGAATAACGCAGGATTATCCATATCCAAAACTATCGCCGACCATACCGAAAAAGACTGGAACCTGCTTTACGACGTTTTGGTAAAGGGCCAGTTCCTGGTTACCCAGGCTACGGTTGCTGAGATGAAAAAACAAGCTATTGGCGGCGATGTGATCAATATCGTGAGCAAAAATGCTCTGGTAAGTGGTCCTAATAATGCGGGATATGGCAGTGCCAAAGCAGCACAACTGCATTTGAGCCGCTTAAATGCGGCTGAATTGGGCGCTGATAAGATACGCGTTAACGTGGTGAACCCTGATGCAGTGATCAGCGACAGCAATATTTGGGCAGGAGGCTGGGCCGAAGGTCGTGCCAAAGCTTATGGCATTACCATTGATGAATTGCCGGCTTATTA
>JAICXZ010000171.1 GCA_025934475.1 Mucilaginibacter sp.
AAGGCGAGATCCTCGAGCTGAAGAATACGATCAATACCATGGTGGACCAGCTAAACTCGTTCGCATCCGAAGTAACGCGTGTTGCGCGCGAGGTAGGTACGGAAGGTAAGCTGGGCGGCCAGGCGCACGTAAAAGGTGTGGCCGGTACCTGGAAGGACTTGACTGATTCCGTGAACCAGATGGCATCCAACCTTACCGGCCAGATACGCGGTATTGCTAAAGTGGCCACCGGCATTGCAAAAGGAAACCTGAAGCAACGCCTTTCTATCAACGCTCTCGGTGAGGTGGCCCAGCTGACAGATACTATCAACGAAATGATCGATACACTCGCCGTGTTTGCGGATGAGGTGACCACGGTTGCTCGTGAGGTAGGTGTGCAGGGGCGCTTGGGTGGCCAGGCCAGTGTACCGGGTGCATCGGGTACGTGGAAGGATTTAACCGAAAACGTGAACCAGCTGGCGCAGAATCTTACCGTACAGGTACGTTCAATATCCGAAGTTGCCTCGGCGGTAACCAAGGGTGACTTGACCCGTACTATACGTGTGGACGCCAAAGGTGAGCTGGAAGCTTTGAAAGATACCATTAACCAGATGATCGCTAACCTGAAGGATACCACACTGAGGAACCATGAGCAAGACTGGTTGAAATCGAACCTTGCGAAATTCGCACAGATGCTCCAGGGCCAGCGTGACAGGAATGCGGTTGCCAACAAGATACTCTCGGAATTGGCCGAACTGGTGAACGCCCGCTATGGTGCGGTGTACATCCTCGAGCAGCGTGACGCCGCGGATGAAGGTATACTGAAGCTATTTGCCGGTTACGCGCAAAAGACAAGGAACAACATCAGCCAGGAATTTGCGCTGAGCGAAGGCCTGGTAGGCCAGTGCGCCACAGAAAAGGAACGTATCAGGTTGACAAACGTTCCTGCCGAATACTTACAGATCAGTTCGGGTATCGGCAGTGCAGCACCGCTCGACCTTGTGATCCTGCCTGTACTGTTCGAGAACAACGTGAAGGCGGTTATCGAGCTGGCATCCTTTGAGAAATTCAGCGATACACACATCGACTTCCTCGATCAGTTGACGGAAAGTATCGGTATCGTGTTGAACAACATCGAAACCAATACCCGTACAGAGGAACTCCTGAAACAATCGCAATCACTTGCATCCGAGCTTTCGTCTCAGCAGGAAGAATTGAGGCGCGCCAACGACGAGCTGCACGACAAGGGCCGCTCGCTCGAGGAAAAAGCCGAGCAGCTGACCCTAACCTCAAAATACAAATCGGAGTTTTTGGCCAACATGTCGCACGAGTTGCGTACGCCGCTTAACAGCTTATTGATCCTGGCGCAGCAACTCTTTGAAAACCCTGAGGGTAACCTCACCGAAAAGCAAAAGATGTTTGCTAAGACCATCCACTCCTGCGGTGATGACCTGATCCAACTGATCAATGATATCCTCGACCTTTCGAAGATCGAATCAGGTGTGATTGCGGCTGATGTGATGCCGGTAAGCTTTAAGGAAATTGCCGGTTTTGCTGAATCGACCTTCAGACCAATTTCGGAAGCCAAAAACCTGAAATTCGAAATCGATATTGAGGATACACTACCCGAATTGATAGAAACCGACATGCAGCGTTTGAACCAGATCCTGAAAAACCTGTTGTCGAACGCATTCAAATTTACCGAAAAGGGCCGTGTGAGGCTGGCTATTTTCAGACCGGGATCAGATCAGGAAAATCCGCTTACCAACACCGATTCGGTGATCGCCTTTTCGATCGAAGACTCGGGTATCGGTATTTCCAAAAACACCCAGGGCATCATATTCGAGGCCTTCCAGCAGGCAGAAGGTTCAACCAGTCGTAAATATGGTGGTACAGGCCTGGGTCTTTCAATCAGCAAGGGTTTTGCCGAGTTGCTTGGCGGTACAATTACTGTTACGAGCGAGCTCGGTAAGGGAAGCGCATTCACCCTTTATCTGCCATTGAAATATAAAGAAGAGAAGATGACTCAGCCGGCGGTTAAAGAGACTGCCTATCCTTCTTCAACCAGTCAGCATAGCCGCTCCAGCCTAATGGAAGCTGAACTGCTGATCGACGACGACCGCCATAGCATTGTTGCTGAAGACAAAGTATTGTTAGTGATTGAGGACGACCTCAGGTTCACCAAAATATTGGTCGATAAGGCACACGACTTCAACCTGAAGGTGGTAGTTGCAATGAGTTATCTGGAAATCTTCGATAGTATCATCAAATACAACCCGGTAGCCATTACGCTCGACGTGAACATGCCTGAATCCAACGGCTGGAAAATATTGAAACTGCTTAAGAGCGATCTCAACTTGAGGCATATACCAGTGCACGTGATATCGGGCGAAGACAACAAGGTGGCCGCCCTGAAATTCGGCGCTAAATCATTCAGCTTAAAACCGCTGTCAAACACTCACCTCGTTGATCTGATGAGTGGCATCGTTAACTTCCATGAGCAGATTAAAAAACGTGTCCTCATTATTGAAGACAATGAAACTGAGCTGGAAAAATTATCGGAATTGATAAGCAACGAAGCTATCGAAGTTGTAACATCAACAACAGCGAAAAAAGGCCTGGGAATGTTGAAAAAGGGAATGTTCGATTGTATCGTAGTTGACTTTATGCTGCCCGACGCCAATGGCATCGATCTGATTAATAAGATTAATTTGCTGAAACAGCAGCAAACAACCATCATCCTGCATTCGGCAAGGGACTTTACCCAGGAAGAGTTGATCCAATTGAAACGATTGAATCATAAGATCATTACAAAAACGCCGACTTCGCCGATACAGCTTTTTGAAGAAATCCTGGTATTGCTTCATATCAACAAGAAGTATATTGATGAAAGCAAGCTGAAGCTAATTGACGGCATCCGCCCTTACAACGACGTGTTGGATGGTAAAAAAGTTCTGGTAGTTGACGACGACGTTCGAAATCTTTTCGCGCTAACAGCTGTTTTTGAGAGATCAAAGATAGAAGCTATCACAGCAGAGAGCGGCAGGGAAGCGCTTGAAATACTGAACAAAGATAAAAACATCGACATCGTGCTGATGGATATCATGATGCCTGAAATGGACGGCTACGAGACCATACAGATCATACGCAAGGAGCCAAGGAACAAAACCTTGCCGATCATTGCCGTAACTGCCAAAGCCATGATTGGCGACAGGCAAAAATGTATTTCATCGGGTGCATCGGATTACATTACCAAACCCGTAAAAACCGAGCAACTATTATCGCTAATGCGCGTTTGGTTGATTAAATAAAAACTATGCTGCCAGAATTCTCATTAGGTACGAAGAAAAAGAAAAAAATAAGCGAGGACACCATCAAGATACTGTTGGTGGACGATAACGAGAACAACCTCCTTTCGATGGAAGTAATTCTGGAGAATGAAGGCTACTCGTTTTCTAAAGCTACGTCGGGTAAGGAGGCATTGAGAATACTTCTTAAGGAGGATGATTTTTCGCTCATCCTCCTGGATGTCCGCATGCCGATCATGGATGGCTATGAAACGGCCGAGCTGATCCTGCAGCGGGATAAACTGCGGCACATACCAATCATTTTCATTACTGCGCAGGACCATGAAGATGAATCGATGTTTAAAGGCTACGAGGCCGGCGGTGTCGATTTTATATTGAAACCAATTAATCCGGAAATTCTGCGAGCCAAGGTGGCCGTTTTTGCCGAATTACATCGCAAAACCCAGTTGCTGAGGAACCAGGAAGAGAAACTACAGGCCATTAACGAAGACCTGATGAGTTTAACAGCCGACCTGGAAAAACGGGTATTACAACGCACGCTTGAACTAGAGAACGCCAACTACGAACTTAAATCCCTTAACGCTTCAAAGGATAAATTCATCTCGGTAATATCACATGATATCCGTAACCCGTTAACCTCTTTGCTGGCATCATCAGAAACGCTGAGTAAAGATATTCACAGGCTCGATCCCGCGCAGGTGGAACGGTTTGCAGCGATTATTAACCGCACTTCTAAAAAGATACTTAACCAGTTGAACGAACTGGTGGATTGGGCGAAAAAACAACGGGAAAAGACCAATTTTAATCCCGAAAAGATCAATTTGTCGCATAACATAAATGAGTCGCTGGATTTATTGAGGATCAATGCTGTTCAGAAAAGGATCAAATTTGAAAACGATATCGACGGCGAAGTTCATATCAATGCCGACTCGCTGATGTTCAGGTCCATTTTGCAGAACCTGGTATCTAATGCCATTAAGTTTACGCCATACGGAGGCCAGCCAATTAAATTTAGTGCGAGCGCTCAGGAAAACAGCGTCGAAATCTGCATCCAGGATCACGGCATCGGAATGTCTCCCAAAACAGCCGAAATGTTGTTCACCAATTTCAGTAAACCTTCAACTGATGGCACTGAGCAGGAAAAAGGCAGCGGATTGGGATTGTTACTCGTAAAAGACTTTGTAACACAGCACGGTGGCGCCATCAACGTCGAAAGCGAAGAGGGCAAAGGAACATGCATACGTTTCACCATGCCGGCTATTTGATAACGCTGATTTCGCCCGTTGATTCGAGGTGTATTTCCTTTACATCCTTTAAGTCCGATTGATTAGCCTTTCTCCTGACGTCTGCCTTCAGATCATCGTAGGTCATTAAACCTACACGCAGGTTTTCACGATGTATCTTGCCATTTCTATACAAAATTTTGGGTGCTCCCTGCGTCAACCGTGTCACAAATTTGCTGTATATCCTAAGCCAGGCGATGCCGCGATGCAGCAATACGAACACCAGGCAGCATGCGACTGTGGGGACGAATGCAGATGCGCCAACGACAGCCCTGCTCATTACGCTACCCAGGATTATCACAATGGTGGTATCGAACGCCGATTTTTTTCCGAACGTGCGGCGGCCCGATATACGGATGAGAATTAAAGTAATAAGGTAAATAACCACGGCACGTGCCGACATCTGGAACATCGTGAGATCCTTCCCTTGTCCGAATATATTATATATAATATCCATAGCTTGATCGGTTATCTTGATTCTGAATAACAGTCAACCAGTCGGGATAGTTTCAGAACGGATACCCGATAGCGAGATTGAATACCGGACTGTGTAAATTGAAACGATATGGCTGACCAGGCGGGAATGGGTACCGAACCGGGAAGCCCATATCTGTCCGCAATAGCAACACCGTAAAATCAAAGCGCAAACCGAAACCCCAGTCAACGGCCATTTGGTTCAGGAAATGGCTGCTAAAAGTAGCTCCGGGCAGATCAGCATGCGATTTGGTATTCCATATATTTCCTGCATCCATAAACAAGGCTCCGTTGACAACGCTGAATAATTTGGCCCTGTATTCCACATTGGCCTCAATTTTTATATCGCCTGATTCATCAGGAAGGAAATTGGTTCCATGAGTCAGTTCTTCGGGAATAATGTATGTTCCGGGCCCTACAGAGTGTGCCTGGAAACCACGCAGACTGTTGGCACCGCCGATAAAAAACTGTTGAGAATAAGGCAAAATGGTGGAGTTACCATAAGGCAAACCTATATCGAACATTACGCGTGTAGCCAGCTTACTATTCTTGCCTAGCTTATGGTAAAACCTGAACTCGTTCTCAAACTTCACATACTGATCAAACGGCGTATTAAAAAGCTTGCTTACTTTTCCATGAAGGGTATCAGCACCGCTAAGAATCCCAACCAGGTTGCCCGAAAGACTAATTTTTCCATCGTAATAGTACGTATTGACCTTTTGCGTTTCGGTGGTGTTGGTATATATGTAGCTGTACGACGGACCAAAAGTAAACTGCTTATCGATGACGTGTGCCAGCGATGGGTTACGCGTTTTGGCAATACTATCCGTGTATATCTTCGTTACATTAGCCGAATTGACATAAGTAAGATCGAGCAAATCCAGCGTATGCTGTTTATGAAGGCTCGGCTTCCACTGGTACCCCCATGAGAAGCTGAACGAATTAAGATTATACAGCTTTGTCCGATCAATTAATGTGTACCCTACCGACAGGATCGTTTTGGGAATAAATGCGTTATCTGTTTTAAAATTGAACGGACTGACAAATCGCGGCCACGTTAGCGATGGCTGTACACCAAACTGGTAAACATTGTAGCCTGCGTTGTATTTACCAAATTGGATATCGCGACTGGCAAAGAAGGTGATATTATACAATTCCGCTCCTTTAAACATATTCCGGTTCTTAAAATTGAAGTTAAGCTGGGTACCGTCGTAGTTTGATGAGGTTTGATGTTCTTCGATATCAAACTGCAGCGATTTTCGCTTTTGCTGAGTCAGGAAATAGTAGATATCCAAATAGGCTGAATCGGGGGTTACGTCCTCGAAACGATTCTTAACAAACCTAAACGGTCCGAGCTGCATAAATCTACTCAAGGAATTGTTATGCTCTGTACGGTTATAAATATCACCGGGATGCAGCAGCACACTATTTTTAAATACATAAGGTTTGATAGTATTTGCCGGATCGATTACGTTATACCACCGGTATTTGACCGCGGAATCTAGTTTAAGCGATGTATCCTTTATGGTATAATGCGGATAGAGGTAGATGTTCCTGATCTTGTATATCCAGGTAGCTTCGTCGGGCGTCTCGGGCTTTACACTAACAAACAAGTTTACCTTATGCCCGGCAACTGTACTGTCGTATTTCATCAGCAGATCTTCGGGTGCGAAGTAGTAAAATCCTTCCTCTTTTAACCTGGCATCTATGCGTATCCGCTCGGCTTTAATAATGTCGAGGTTGAACTTATCGCCAACCTTCAATAGTGTTTGCGGGGCCGTTCCTGCCACGGCAGTGTCCACATCATCTTTGATATTAGGGAAAGT
>JAICXZ010000460.1 GCA_025934475.1 Mucilaginibacter sp.
AGCTTAAGCTTATATCTTTGTTTCAGTAGAACTATCAACTCTAAAATATCCAGGGAATCAAGGCCCAATCCGCCTCCAAACAACTGCTCGTCATCACCGATATCTTCCGGTTTGATATTCTTCATTTTCAACTGCGCCGCAATCTGCTCCTTCAAATCGGCCATCAATTTATCCATCATATCTCAAATCTACATTTATTCGTTCGCCATAATCTCCAACTCAATGGTTCGGGCCAATTTTTTCAGTATAGTCTTATGTTCGTCAACAAACGGGTTAGTCTTATCCCATACATAGCCCGCTAAAACAGAACATATCTTTTTCTTCACCTCGTGATTCTGCCTGTGGGCGAAGAATATAGTATCCAATGTGCCCTCGTACCAGGCCATTACATAAGAGCGAAAAGTATCAACTCCCTGCAAAAGCTGTTCGGTATATTCCTTATCCCAATCTACTGCCTCGCCACGTAATTGACGTATTACTAAATTAGCCGCCAGCTGACTCGATACCGTCGCCAGCGTAACACCCGACGAAAATACCGGATCCAAAAATTCGGTCACATTGCCGGTCAACACAAACCCATCGCCGTAGAATTGCTCAGTAGTAGTCGACCACGACTGTAGTATCCGAGGTTCAAATAAAAACTCGACATCTTTTAAACGCTCGGCCAGGTATGGCTGCGTTGAAATCAGTTCGCGAAGGACTGCTTCGTTACTGCCGTCGTATTGGTCAAAGAAATCGGCATTGCCCACAAAACCTACCGAAGTAACACCACTCGAAAATGGAATTACCCAAATCCAAATGCCTGGCTTATGTACAATTATCGTGATACGGTTAGGCTCATCATCCATCGAGCGTTTTAAGTCGACTGTATGGGTAAATAAAGCCTTACGGGGCAACATATTGGATGGCTTGTCAAGATTGAACAACCTTGGGATCACCCGGCCATAGCCGCTACCGTCAATGATAAACCTTGCTTCAATTTTAGATTTATTGCCATTGATATCCTCAACCTCGGTAACGGAATTTGAGCCGTTAAATTCAATACCTGTTACTGTAGTTTGGTAGTTGATGGGAACGCCCATCTTTTCAACAGTATCAGCAAGTGTTTTATCAAACTCGGCACGTGGTACCTGCCAGGTCCAATTCCAGCCATCGGTAAACTGATCTGAAAAAGAGTAGTCGCATATCCTGCCGTTCTTTACGAACTTGGCCCCCGATTTTTGCTGAAAGCATTTTTCCTTAACAGCATCAACAAAACCCGCCTCTGTCAGCGCTTCCATGCAACGCGGCAATAAGCTTTCGCCGATCACAAACCTTGGAAATTTTTGCTTTTCGACAATTTTAACCTTATAACCGGCTTTATTGACAATTGAAGCCGCTACAGTTCCTGCAGGTCCTGCGCCTATTACTAAAACATCTACCTTTTCAATACTCATTTTTAGATCTATAATTAATTATATATGCTGGGTGCCTGTTTTTATCCCATCTAAGGCACTCAAGCCATTCCGTATTTTTCTTTCCAGTTCTGAAAAAATTCTGGATTGTTTAATTGAAGACCCAGGCCGTCGGCGTTCAAAAAAACCTGGACCGACGACCCGGTTACCACCAATTCCTGCGTATTTGCTTTCAGAATGCGATATTCGAAATTTATTTTGGCGGCCAAATTGGCAACATAAGTTGTTTCGATAGTTATCCGGTCGCCATAACGCAAAAAGAGCTTATAGTCGCATTGAATATTTACAATAGGCACTACAAAACCATTGGAATAAAAGTCAAGGTATCCCAGGTTGTATTGTTTACCAAAGGCCTCCCTGCCATCTTCAAAATATTGCGGATAATGCCCATGCCATACTACCCCCAGGGAATCAACCTCACTAAACTTTACATCCTGTTCGATAGAATGAGTTAAATATTTTCGCAAATGAAATCTTTTTTTGTTCTACGCTTCTGATTAATATTTGATGCCTTCTTTAAGGATTGTATATATTGGTTTTGCCCAATAATTTCTAAATCCAAAGCCTCCGGGTTTTGCCGTCCTGTATGTTGTTGATATAACCGTCTTCGATTTCATATCTACAAACGTTATCCAAAAGCCTTCAGAACTGTTGGCTTTGCTCAAACCTTCAACAAAAAAGATCAAGCCTACACCGTCGTTCTTTCCAAAATTATATTTGGATACTATTTCGGATATTTTCGCTTCGTCCAGGGTCTTGAAATCGCCGGGATTATTTGAGAAAAAGTCTTTGTCAAGAGCCGCATTTGCTTTCAGCGCTACATCGATATCATACTTTACAGATGAGCGATGCAATGCTTCGGCGATGTCATATTTCTTTTGCTCATTAATAAAAAGCTCATTCCATGAAACAGTGTAGATGTCTTTAATTTGAGCGTTAGTAATTTTCCCCGCGTTCTCCCACTGAGTTGCCTGGCCAATTATTTTCATCTGGGAATAATCGAGACCGAGCCAGGTAATAGGTGTGCTTGCATCAATTTTAGTTTGTGCAAAAAGTGATTGCCCGCTTACAACGATGAAAAGTGCGGCAATAAGCCATTTAAGTTTTGCAATAGGTTTCATAATTTTAAGGTTTTGTTTTACTTCATAAAATTAATTTATATCAAAGATATTCCTTTCGCATTTTGCAAAAATTTCGCTTTTGCCATTCTGAACTTTCCGTTACCATCGTTGGGCCAATATTAAGCGAAATCCCTTTATTTAGCTCCAATCCCTTTGCTTAAGCCTTGATACCTTCTTTAAGAATGGTATATATAGGTTTTGCCCAATAATTTCTAAATCCAAAGCCACCTGGTTTTGCAGTCCTGTAGGTTGTTGATATCACTTTTTTAGCCTTCATGTCGACAAATGTTACCCAAATACCTTCCAGATCCTGAGCTTTGCTCATTCCTTCCACGAAAAAGATCACCCCCACACCGGTGTTTTTGCCAAAATCATATTTTGCTACAATATCGGCTATTTTTGATTCATCCAAAGTTTTGAAATCACCCGGGTTGTTTGAGAAAAAATCTTTCTCAAGAGCCGCATTTGCCTTCAACGTAACATTAATATCATATTTCACAGAGGCGCGGTGTAAAGCTTCGGCTATGTCGTATTTCTTTTGCTCAAAAATAAAAAGCTGATTCCAGGCTACCGTGTACTCATCTCTGAATTGCGCGATAGTTATCTTTCCTGCTTTTTCCCACTGAGTCGCTTTGCCTATAAATTCAGTTTGTGAAAAGTCGAGCCCAAGCCAAGTTAGAGGTGTGCTTTGGTCAATTTTTGTTTGTGCTAACAGTGATTGTCCGCTTACAAGAATAAAAAATGCGGCAACAAGCCATTTGAATTTTAGAATAGGTGTCATAATTGATTTGTTATTAGTGTGATTTTGATAAAAGTTTAATTTTTAATAAATATTTTCATTTCACATTTAGCCAATATTTCACCTTTACACTCCACACTTCCCGTAGCTATTGTTACCCCAAACACCTGGTTAATAACAGTAACTTCCGTATTTATAATGTCACCTACCTTAGGCAGCGCTGCAATGTCCAAATTTTTTACGGCGCCTATATAACCAATTAAAACCGGCTCATCATTCTTCAGTGCAGTATACCCGGCACTGGCAGCAACAGTTTGAGCGATATTTTCTATCAGCCCAGCCTCACTT
Source organism: Mucilaginibacter sp. (assembly GCA_025934475.1). Classification (GTDB taxonomy): domain Bacteria; phylum Bacteroidota; class Bacteroidia; order Sphingobacteriales; family Sphingobacteriaceae; genus Mucilaginibacter. The sequence goes on from JAICXZ010000460.1 coordinate 3,663, forward strand.
AATTCGCCGTTTTCAACCAATATATTTTCGGATCGGATCTGTAAGGAGGTTCTGGAGCTAAGGATATCGCAAGCGAGCAATTGATCTACCATCACAAAGGGTGGTCTTTGCGGGATAACCGATAAGATATTTTCCTGCGACACCACCAATTTTATTGCTGCCAAAAGTTATAATAATTATACCATTGTTCGGGATATTTTTTTACTTTATTTTCCATGGAGTCCACAAAGTCCCGTAGAATGCGTTCTGAAGCTGCATCCATATCCAAATCGGCATAATCAATCAGCTTGCTGCCAAAAAAATGGTAGTGATAAGTGCTTTCTTTCATACCATATACAAAAGATACCGGCACTTTAAACTTTGCCGCCAGCATAAATGGCCC
>JAICXZ010000166.1 GCA_025934475.1 Mucilaginibacter sp.
AAAGCCTGGGTGATCTCATTTTTGGTTTTACGGGCAAAATATGAAACGTCGAAACCAAACCTGTCGCCCCAGAATTTCATTTCAGTACCGAGCTCTACCTCAGTTAAAGTGTAAGGCTTTAAGAACAAGTTCGGCAGGGTGCTGCTGAAGGACGCAGCCGGAACCCCGGTAATCGAATTGGCTATGCTGTAATACACGGCATCGGCATAAGTGGCGGCAGGTTCACCGCTGGTTTGAGCGTATGATAAACGCACTTTACCGAAATCCAGCCCATCGATATGATACAGGTCTGAGAATACGAAACTTCCTGAAACCGATGGAGAAAATATACCGCGATTATTGGCAGGCAGGGTGCTATAAGCGTCGTAACGTCCGGTGGTGCTCAAAACCAGGAAGTCTTTTATTGCAAAATCGGCAGTGTAGTACGCTGAATTGGTTTGTCTCTCATCAAAACTTACGCTGCTTGAACGGCTTGAGAAGTTGGTCAAGCTATAGAAGTAAGGAATGATGAAGTTATTATTACCGCTAATGCTGGTGCCCTCATCGCCATGTTTACGGATGTTACCACCCAAAGACAGATCGAGATTTAACCAGTTTTTGATCAGGTCGTGCTTAGCGCCGATCAAGATATCTGTGTTTTGTTCGGTAGTTTTACCAGTGCTTTGATCCATTGATCCTGCAGCATTGTAACCGGTACCTGTTGGCGTAATGTCGATACGTTTGTCGTTAATGAGGTCGTAACCTATGCGCAATTGAGCATATAACCAGTCTGTGAAATTATATTTAGCAGATGCCGTGCTGATTAAACGGTTACGAGAGGTACTGCTCGAGAATTTGTAAGCTGCAAAGTATGGGTTGGTTACATAGTTGTCATCAGTGAACTGAGTTTCCAAACCGTTTGCGCCGTATCCCGGAGCCAGTATTTTTTGGTTTTCGTTCGGAGCCAGGAATAATACGTTGTTCGGGTTACCGGGGCCGTCACTCAAACTTGACCTGTTATTTTCGTTGTCAACAATGTAGTTTGCAACTAAAGTAACTTCCAATTTTTTGGTGACCGACTGGGTGGTATTTAAATTGAAGCTCTTTCTGTCGAGGCCGCTGTTTGGCACTACAGCTGCATTATTCAAATCAGATACCGAGAACCTGAATGCGCCGTGGTCGCCACCGCCCGTAAAAGCTACGGTGTTTGTAAAAGTGTGACCGGTTTTATAGAATGACAATGCGTTGTTTGGAACTGCCGAATAAGGATACATATTTCCATCGAACTGGATTACTTGTGATCCGTCCAATCTGGCACCCCAGGCAAGGCTTCCTGAATTTAATGCGTCTGACGCAGTTGTTGGCTTTGCACCATTTACACCCTGGCCATATTCCTGCTGGAAGTCGAGGTCGTTACGCACTTTGTCCATCTGGTAGTTGGTGCTGTATTCAACGCCGAAATTGGAGTTCTTTTTACCGGATTTCGTTGTGATCAATATTACGCCGTTTGCAGCACGTGAACCGTACAGCGCCGATGCCGACTGACCTTTCAATACAGTCATCGATTCGATATCATCAGGGTTGATATTCGCGATGCCGTCGCCATAGTCAGCACCACCCCACTCGCCGGATGCACCTCTTTGCGAATTGTCCATCGGCACACCATTGATAACGAATAATGGGCTTCCGGTGCCGCTGCTTTGGCTGGTTACACCACGCAGTTGGATACGAACAGATGAGCCCGGTCCGCCGCTTGTACCGCTAACCTGCAAACCTGCCACGCGGCCTTCTAATGAAGCGGCTACGTTGGTTTCTTTTGCCTTGTTAAAGTCTTCGCCGCCTACAGTGGTAACTGAGTAACCGAGTTTTTTCTCGTCTTTTTTGATACCCAACGCAGTTACAACAACCTCGTTAAGGTTTTTAGTTGCTTCTGCAAGGGTAATGTTAATAGTTGTTTTTCCTGCTACCGGCACTTCCTGGGTTTCGTAACCCAAAAACGAGAATACCAGTGTAGCATTGTCCGGTACATTGATAGAGTAATTGCCATTCATGTCAGATTGCGTTCCGGCAGAGGTGCCTTTTACCCTGATGCTTACGCCGGGTAATGGCTGGCCGCTTGCATCATGCACCGTACCTTTTACTACCACATTGCTTACTACTTCGTCTTTTGAAGTAATAACAATCAAATTATTGTCCAGTACCGTATAGGTAAAGTCAGTGTTCGCCAGTAGTTGGTCAAGCACTTTCGGTACTTCTTCGTTTTGAACGTTAACGGAAAGGTTTTTTTCAGTTGGGATCTTTCGCTCGCTGAATACGAAGTGATAATTGGTTTGCTTCTGTATCGAGGAGATAACTTTCTTGAAATCAGTTGATTTCAGATTGATGGTGACCTTTTCTTGAGAATAAACATTTGCTAAACATTGGAAGTTGAGTACAACTGTGAAAATTACTATCAATTTCATTATCAATATGGACTTGATTAGCCAATATTTATTTCTTACACCGCCGGGGTGTTTAAAATATTTCATACTTTTACTAGATTAAAGGTGAATGAAATGGCTTTATTCTGTACCAGAGAATGAAGCCTATTATTTATCGGATGTTCATCTTTTCACGGGAGTTGCCTTTGGCGATTCCCGTTTTTGGTTTGAGTAGTTTTTTCTTAATGCATAGGCTCTTTTAAATTAAATAGGGTTAATAGATATAGAGTGTTTCGTTTTTATACTTATAGCTGAATGGTTCTACCATTTTGAGTGCATTAAGTGCCTCAATTACATTCTCCCTTACAAATACGCCCGTAAAGCGGTAGTTTGCGGCTTCCAGGTTTTTGAATTTTATAGTTACGCCATACCATCTCTCCATTTGAATGGCCAGATCGGCAAATGATTCATCTTTAAACACAAGCTGGTTGTTTACCCACGAAGTTTCTACAACGGTAGTGTCGTTGGCTTTTAAATGGGTTAAATTCGTTAGTGAATAGTTTATATTGGTATTGCGCGGGACAAGGTTTTCCGTACGCTTATTGGTTGTAGCTGGTGCCCGCGCAGAAGTGTTATTCAGGACCAGTTTTTCGCTTGGTTTAAGTATAATGCGGTCCGAAGGGCGATCATTAAGCGTCACCTCAACCGCACCTCTAATCAATGTTGTTTCAATCGTTTTGTCATTGGCATATGATTTAACGTTGAATGCGGTGCCCAGTACTCTTACGTTCATTTTACCTGCATGCACAATGAAAGGGTGGGTATGATCCTTCGCAACGTTGAAAAAAGCCTCTCCATCCAGGTATACTTCCCTGGTGGCGCCGTCAAATGAAGTGGGGTATCTGAGCTCAGTTTCAGAGTTGAGCGTAACAACCGATCCGTCGCTCAGATAAATTTTTGATTTTGTGCGACTCGGTGTTTTAGTAATCTGCAGGCTGCTTTTTGTTTTACCATGCGAGTGATGGCTGGTAAGTAAATAATAGCCGAAAATGGTAATCCCGATAAGCAGGGAGGCGGCTACCTTCAGCCAGGTAAAACGAATGCGACGGTGATTGGGTTCAATTTCCTCTTCTTGTTCGTTTGCGCCGATCCTGTGTTTGATCTGCTCAAACATAACCTCGTTATTCGGGCAGCTTTCCTCGTCCTGCGTCCAGTAATTTTTAAAGAAATTATATTGCTGCCTGCATTCCGGATCATTGGCGACGATCTGATTCAATTCCGTCATTTCTGCTTCGCCGATTTCGTCAGTGAGCAGATTAGCCAGTAATTCAATAAATCTGTCGTTTACCATTGGTTCAAAAACAAAAAGGGATATCCGTCTTCAGGTGAGGACAACAATTTTTTTAAAATTGCCTACAAGCACGAAAAAAAAATTTTGGCAGGAAAATTAGCTAAAGACCTATCAACGGTGAATTGGCAGGGCTATTGCCGGCAGATTTTGATGTGGCGGATTGAGCGGAAACAATGAGGCTCAGTTTTTTAATGGCTCTGAAAAGCTGTGTTTGTACAGTGCGTGGTGATATGTTTAGGATCTCGGCAACTTCTTTGTATTTCATGCCATCTTCCTTGATCAGCTTAAAAATGATGCATGCCTGTTTGGGGAGTGTTGCAATAGCCTGGTCGAGCATAAAATGGAGTTCTTTTCGCTCAAGCTCTTTTTCCGGGTCGTAGGTGTTTATAAGCTGGACACTGTCTGAGGAATCAACCGGTACCACATGGATGTGCGAGAATTTTTTTAGATAGTTAAGCGATTGGTTCTTTACTGCAACAAAAAGATAGGTCTCAGGGTTCTCGATACCGGCGAGGTTGCTCCTGTTTTCCCAGCATTTTACAAATACATCAGAAACTATTTCTTCTGCCGCCTCCTTATTGTGTATATAGAATACGCAAAACTTGACGAGTCTGTTGTTCAGTGCGTAGAACAGCGCCTCGAATGCCTTAAGGTCATCACGAAGACAAAGCTGCTGCCACAAAACCGAAGTATTTGTCTTGCTCTTCAATGGTTTCTGTTTAGTTGATGTTATCACAATAATACGATGTTGTGTAACAATTTCGCAATACTCTAGACAGCTTTTTTTTAATAAGTGATTAAAACTTTGTTAAAAAAATAAAAATCTTGCAGGCAAAAGGGTTAATATTGTTGTTATTACGCTGAAAAAAGCCATATTTTTAAGCACTTTAGTAATATTTTAACCGATATGACCAGAATTTTAACCACACTAAGTATTGCGGCTCTGTTTTCGGCCAACGTAATGGCTCAGGCACATAATGTATCGCAAAACTATGTCCCACCGGCCGATCCCCTTGTGAAAGAAAAATTGGCCAACTGGCAGGATCTCAAGTTTGGATTATTCATGCATTGGGGCACTTATAGCCAGTGGGGGGTGGTAGAAAGCTGGAGCATTTGTCCTGAGGATGAGGGCTGGACACAACGGCGGGGCCCATACAGCGCAACATATTTCGGGTATAAAACTGCCTACGAAAATTTGCAGACAACCTTTAATCCGAAAAATTTCAACCCTGAAAAATGGGTGGCTGCCGCAAAAAGTGCCGGAATGCGTTACGTGGTTTTCACCACCAAACATCACGATGGCTTTTGCATGTTCGATACCCATCAAACGGATTACAAAATTACCAGTTCTAAAACGCCGTTTTCTTCCAATCCTCGGAGCAATGTGACTAAGGAAATATTCGATGCGTTTAGGAAGGAAAACTTTTTGGTTGGAGCTTACTTTTCAAAACCCGACTGGCACTCTGAATATTACTGGTGGCCGTATTTCCCGCCAAAGGACAGAAATGTAAACTATGATCCGGCAAAACACCCGGACCGCTGGCAAAAATTTAAGGATTACACCTACAACCAAGTAGGTGAGCTGATGACTGACTATGGCAAAGTGGATATTTTGTGGCTCGATGGTGGCTGGGTGAGACCAAAAAGTACGGTCGATACCACAGTTGACTGGCAGCGTACAATCACCTACGATCAAAACATCGACATGCCGAGGATTGCAACCATGGCGCGTTCAAAACAACCTGGCTTAATCATCGTTGACCGTACAGTACCGGGCGAATTTGAGAATTATACCACACCAGAACAGCAAGTTCCGGATAAGCCGCTCGATCATCCATGGGAGAGCTGCATCACCATGGGCAATTCATGGAGCTATGTTCCGGGCGATCACTATAAATCGGCAGATCAGATCATTTCACTTTTGGTGAAGATCGTTTCGCGCGGCGGAAATTTGCTGATGAACATCGGCCCTGGTCCTGATGGTGACTGGGACCCTGTGGCTTACGACAGGCTAAAGCAAATTGGCGACTGGATTAAGATCAATGGTGAGGGTATTTATGGCTCGGCGAGTATTGCACCGTATTCAGAAGGCAACGTGTTTTATACCAAATCGAAAAGCTCAAATACAATTTACGCCTTTGTTTTACCCGGAAAGGATTCGCTGACATTGCCTCAAAGCCTAACGTTCCATTTGCCGGATGTAAAGAAAGCCAAAAAGGTAAGCTTGCTCGGAATCGGTAAAAAATTGGAATGGACTTCTGCTGGTGATGGGATAGAAGTTAAGATTCCCAAAAACCTGCAGGAAAAGAGCGGTTTGAACTACGCTGCAGCATTTAAAATTCAGTATTAATTTTCGGGAAAGAGATTTTCTAACCCAAATGACTATCTTTACATCAAATCATTCACACCTATGGTGACATTATTTGTCGGAGGTTTCCCGCTCGACATGGAAGAAATTGAATTGGTCAAGTTGTTTATGCCGTTCGGACAAGTAAGCACTATCAAGATCATCAGGGATAAAAAGACCCGAATTTGTAAAGGGTACGCTTTTATTGAAATGCACGATCAGGCTGCTGCAGAGGAAGCTGTTGCCAACCTGAACGGAAGGGATATGGGCGACCGTAGCCTCGCTGTCAAGATCAGGGAGGAAAACGAAAAGCCGAAGCCCAAACCTTTTTTTCCCAAGAAGCCATTTTCCGGCCCACCCAGCTATACTAAAGTTGACAGAGGTGGTCACGGCGGTGGATATAGCAGCGGCGGCTCAGATCCCTATAAGAAGAAAAGACCACGTCGGCCAATCAATTAGTCTCTCCAAAATTTTACCTTTAGTAACCGGAAAATCAACTAATATTGTTGGTTCGTCTGGATATGTCCTGGAGGTATCCGGACTATAGTTAATGAAGGGAGAATAAGTGTTGGAAAGATGTACCCTAAAGCGTTGATCAGATTTTTAATTTTCTTTTCGAAAGGCTTTGCTTTAACAGCTCTTTTGCTCCTGGCGAATGTCGCACGCGCTCAGCGCGAAATGGTCATGACTGACCAGGCTGACCAGCACATTTTTACTTACGGCGAGATACAAACCCTGGAAGACCCTAAGGGAACACTTCAGTTTAGCCAGGTTTTATCAGGTCCGGATTCATCCCAATTCAAAGACAGTTGGTCAAGTACGCCGCAGAATTATAATA
>JAICXZ010000125.1 GCA_025934475.1 Mucilaginibacter sp.
AGCGGGGTTCAATACAATTCGTCTGTCGCATTATCCGCAGGATCCATCGGTATACGATGCGGCGGATGAGTTGGGGTTAATGCTTCTTGACGCAATACCGGGATGGCAGTTCTACAATAAAAGCGAGATATTCAAGAAAAGAGTCTTCCGCGATATCAGGGATATGATCCATCGCGACAGGAACCACCCCAGCGTGATCTTGTGGGAAGCAAACCTGAACGAAAGTTATCCGCCAGATAGCTTTCGGAACGCTTGTCATCAGCTTGTTCACAAGGAGTTGCCCGATGGTGAATACTTCACCATCGGCGAAACTTATGCCGCTAAGCACACCGAATGGGACGTTGCTATGGCCAATTGGTATGACGATAAGGATACCATTTTTCGCAATACCTATGAACGGGTGCAGGATATACAGCCCAACTCGCCTGGCTTCATAAAAGAATATGCCGACTGGGAATATGGCGGAGTACAAAGCACCACGCGTTGTACAAGGGCTGACGGTGAGCAGCGAATGTTACGCGGCCTTTGGAATACCTTATGGGAGCACAATACAGACCTCGATTATGAAGGGAACGTTGGTGATGCTATCTGGGCGATGTATGACAATAATATACCCGAAGAACATCGAAATTATGAATGGGGTGTGTCCGATTATTTCCGTCTTCCAAAATTCATCGGCCCGCTTTTCAGAAGCCAACTGGAGCCCAATAAAAAGATAGCGGGTGTCGATGACGATAAGCCTTATCTGTTCATTGCCAACTGGTGGACACCTCGCGAAGGCCGCGATAAAGTTATTGTGCTGTCAAACTGTGATAAGGTGATCCTTAAAGTAAACGGCAAGGTAGTAGCCCAGCAGGTGCCCGACAGTGGACCAACAACCGCTTATGGCTTATTCGAAAAAGGGGGCGCAAACCCTTTCGACGGCGGCAATTGCAGCAATTATGCTCATCCTCCATTCACTTTTAAGGACGTCCGGTACGAGCAGGGCGAATTAAAAGCCGAGGGATATATTGGCGGGAAGAAGGCCGCCGAGCAAATAGTTCACACGCCAACTCCGCCGGTTAAAATAAAGTTGAATGCCGATTTTTCTGGAAAGCCGCTGAAAGCAGATGGCGCAGATGCGATTTTTGTATATGCTTCTCTGGTGGATAAAAGCGGTACGGTTGCCTGCCTCGATAACCAATCGGCAGTTAGCTTCTCAATAACCGGCCCTGGAAAGATTATTGGCCCTTCAACAGTAAAAGTACGGGGAGGTATTGCTGCTATTTTGGTGCAGTCAAACTCACTACTACCTGGGGCTGTGAAAATTAATGCAACGACAAGCGGGATGAATGCCGGATCATTAGTTATAGTTAGCCAAGGCAATACAAACTGAATGATTATGGGGCCATATAAATACAGCTGTCGTATGAACCTTGTATGACCAAAACGCGTAGAGTTGCCTTAGGATTATTTGCGGGTTATATGACAGTTTCGTGTGGCGACCGTAAGGGTTTATAGCCGCAAAATTGCCCATTTACTAGCCTAGCTTCCCGGATTAGTCCGCATATCCCGATATTCTTTTGGCGAATAGCCCATAGTTTTAGTAAATAACCTGGTAAAATAATACTGATCATCAATACCTATCTGGAATGCGATTTCTCTCACACGGAGTTTGGTAAATTGTAGGTACTGGCAAGCCTTTTGAATTTTGAGTTGATTAAAGTATTCAATTGGCGGGAACCCGGTATTCTTTTTGAACAAGGCAGAGAAATGGCTTGCCGAACAATTAAGATGACTTGCAAGATCGGCTAAGGATAAGCCCTTTTCGATATTTTTTTGCATGAAGAAAATTGACTTTTCAATCAGGTCATCATTTTTTTCGGGTAATACTTGTTTGAATTTTTCCTGGAAAATAAATGATGATAAAAAGTTTAAGAATAATAAATTGTTATAGGTTAAATTGTCGTAACTATACCCCTGTTCCAAATTTGCATATAGCTGATTAAATAGGTCAATCCGTTCCTGGAGAAAGCCAACGCTGCCTTTGTAAGAACCGCATTTCTCATAAACCCTTTTTACCATTTCATCTGACTGTTCGCCTTTGAAGTGGCACCAAAATATGGTCCAGGGATTTTCCTCCTCGGCCTTGTAAGCGTGTATTGCCCCTCTTGGAATAACAAAATAATCGCCAGGATTAATATTATAACTTACAGATCCGATATTAACGCTCCCGGTCCCTTCGATACAATAAATTAAGATATTCTGCTGGGCGCCATGCAGCCGTTTGCGAAGGTGAAATTTGGCTCTTGGATAATACCCGATATCGGTGATGAAAGCGCGATTGATTAGGCTATTACCCTGACAATACTTGTTGACAATTGATTTCGGAAGCACAATCGCCCTTTGCCCATCAAATCCGTCTTTTTTAAAAGTCATCAATTAGCGCCTGAATGATCGATAGTATAAGAGTCCTCTAGGAATACAATAATAATATATTTCAAAAGTATATTCAACTTAATTCTCACAAACGGGACGACGATGATTGGTCCTGGGTTACCAAGCCATGGTGTTTATTGTGATGATAGTTAAATGTTTGTGTATTCTTGGGAATGTACCAGAGCCATGCCGGCAGGAATGCAGATAATAAGATAATCCATCTATTCCAATATCAAATCCATTTTTAGCAAGCCGTGAAGCGGCTAATTTTAGAAAACATTAAATCTGGTAACAGGGGCATTTTAAAGAAGGAATTTTAACCGATTTTATACATGCTAAATAAATAACGAGAATGGATCAAGTTGTAGATAGTGCTAAACCTGCGGTGTTTTTTAAAGGATACATTCTCCGCATATCTTTTATTTCCGCATTAGGTGGATATTTGTTTGGTTTTGATTTCGCCGTAATTAGTGGTGCTCTTCCATTCCTGCGAACGGCTTTCGCTCTCTCATCGTGGTGGGAAGGTTTTTTAACTGGATCACTCGCTCTGGGTTGTATTGTCGGTTGCCTTATTGCTGGAAAGATTGCTGATCGTTACGGACGTAAACCCGGACTCTTGGTTGCCGCAGGCACCTTCGCAATTTCTTCGGTCGGAATGGCTCTTTCACCTCATCTTACGGAATTTATTGCCATGCGTTTTACTGCCGGTATAGGCGTTGGGATGGCTTCGATGCTCAGTCCAATGTATATAGCCGAGATATCCCCCGCGCATATTCGCGGCCGAAACGTCGCAATAAATCAATTAACCATCGGCCTCGGTATTTTAATAACCAACCTTGTTAATTACCTGTTTGCCGGCAAAGGTCCGGACGCCTGGCGATGGATGTTTGGACTCGGCGTAATACCATCGCTTTTATTCCTAATTGGCGCACTCTTTTTACCGGAAAGCCCCCGGTGGTTAATATTGCAAGGGCGCGTAGAAAAAGCCACAAAAATTCTCTCTAAAATCGGGTCCGGTAGGTACATAAAAGAGTCAATCGAAAAAATCGATAGGACGCCAGTCCGCGAAAATAGTTCTTACAAAATGGTTTTTGCAAAATCTGTAAGGCCACTAGTGCTCATCGGGATTGGTCTTGCTGTATTTCAGCAACTATGCGGAATTAACGTTGTATTTAACTACACATCAACCATTTTCAAATCGGTAGGTGCAAATCTTAATGAACAACTGTTTGAAACGGTTGTCATCGGAATTGTCAACGTACTTTTTACGCTGATTGCAATGTGGCAGGTTGACAGACTAGGAAGACGTCCATTGATGTTAACTGGCTCGATCGGCTTATCGATCGTTTATTTAAGCCTTGCCTATTTATTGCAGGTGCAGGCGCAAACAGCAATTATCTCAGTATTTGTATTACTCGCAATCGGTTTTTATGCAACGTCCCTGGCGCCGGTAACCTGGGTGTTGATATCGGAAATTTTTCCGAACAGAATACGTGGTTTGGCGTCATCGGTAGCAATAGTGAGCCTTTGGCTGGCCTACTTTATCCTGGTTTTTACATTCCCGGTACTTGCAGAATATTTGGGTGCTTACGGACCTTTCTACTTGTATGCGGTTATATGCTTCCTCGGGTTCTTATTCGTCAAAGCGAAAGTGAAAGAGACAAAGGGCAGAACGCTTGAGGAGCTCGAAGAAAATTTTATTGGACGCTAAAAAATTGAATATAATCATATGGAAGTTAACGTTTGGCAAGAAAAAGTAGTTATACCAACTTATGCCGTTGGCAAGCCGGATAAAAACCCTATGTTCTTTGAGAAAAGGGTTTACCAGGGAAGTAGCGGCGTTGTATATCCTAATCCTGTCATCGAAAAAATTGCCGACGAAAAGGTCGATAAAGAATATTGTGCACTGTTCCTTGAAAATGATTATTTGAAGATCATGCTGCTTCCTGAAATCGGAGGAAGGGTGCAAATGGCCTATGATAAAATCGCACAGCGGCATTTTATCTATTATAACCAGGTTATCAAACCGGCACTTGTGGGACTATGTGGCCCATGGATATCCGGTGGTATCGAATTCAACTGGCCACAGCATCACCGCCCGAGCACTTTTGACCCGGTAGACTACCGGATAACCGGGAATAAGGACGGCAGCAAAACGGTTTGGATGAACGAGCTGGAAAAAATGTTCCGCACAAAGGGATTGACTGCCTTTACGCTTCATCCGGATAAAGCTTATTTGGAAATAAAAACACAACTCTTCAATAGAACAAATCTGCCTCAAACGTTTTTATGGTGGGCCAACCCTGCCGTGAAGGTGAATGATCACTACCAATCTGTGTTTCCACCGGATGTAAATGCAGTATTCGATCATGGTAAACGTGACGTTTCTACCTTTCCCATCGCTACCGGGACATACTACAAGGTCGATTACTCACCGGGTACCGATATTTCGCGGTATAAGAATATACCGGTGCCTACGTCATATATGGCGGTAAACTCCGCCTATGATTTTGTTGGCGGGTATGAACATGACTCAAAAGCGGGTGTGTTACATGTTGCCGACCATCATATTTCACCTGGGAAAAAACAATGGACCTGGGGAAATGGCGACTTTGGCCTGGCCTGGGATCGCAACCTGACTGATGAAGACGGTCCCTACATCGAGCTTATGACGGGTGTTTATACCGATAATCAGCCAGATTTTACCTGGATATTGCCAAACGAAGAAAAATCATTTACGCAATACTTCCTTCCTTACCGCGATATCGGTTTGGTAAAAAATGCCACGAAAGATATCCTCATAGGACTTGAATGCAATGAGGAGGGAGCGCTGATAAAGGTATTTTCTACCTCTAAATTGGATAATGTCATTGTCGAATTAAAAAAAAATGGAGAGAAAGTCTTTCGCGAAAAGGTCTCCGTTTCACCAGAAAAAAGTTACCATCAGGCTATTATGCTATCTGCACCTGCCAGAGAAAAGGATTTGGAGTTAATTATTTTAAATCAAACAGGCGAGGAGCTTATAAGTTACCGCCCGGGCAAACACATTGCTGGCGAAATACCGAAACCCGCAAGCCCCGCTAAACTACCGGAAGAGACTGCCACCAATGAAGATCTGTATTTAACAGGGCAGCACCTGGAACAATATCGGCACGCTACCTACAGCCCGGTTCCATACTATGAGGAGGCTCTGAGAAGAGATCCGACAGACATAAGAAATAACAATGCGCTGGGCGTTTGGTACCTGCGTCGCGGTCAATTCGAAAAAAGCGAATCGTTCTTCAGGAATGCAATTGCTTCCATGACCAAAAGAAACCCTAATCCTTACGATAGCGAAGCGTATTACAATCTCGGGTTATCATTGCAGTACCAGGGAAGAATTGACGAAGCCTATGATGCATTCTTCAAATCGACATGGAGCAACGCGTGGCAGGATTCGGGATATTTCGAAATAGCTTGTGTCGATGTTCAAAGAGGTAAGTATGAAACCGCGCTAGAGCATGTGGACTGGTCGCTTGATAAAAATGCGCGTAACGGAAAGGCTTATATGGTAAAGGTTCATTGCCTGAGGAGGCTGGGGCGATTGCAGGAAGCCATTGAGGTTGGTCAGATGGCGCTGAAACGTGATGGTTTCAATTTTGGCGTAAGATATGAGCTTAGCCGCTGTCAACTAGATGCGAATAATAATCGGTTGGCAGAGGTGGCAGTTGACCACCTGCTGGAACTTAGCAGGGGAGCGGCACATAACTTAATTGAAACGGCAATAGACTTTGCAAGGATGAGCTTGTTCGGGGAAGCTATAGAGCTACTATTGTCTTCTAAAGACGTCGCGACAGATCCGATGATCAATTATTACGTTGGTTACTACTGGAATAAGTTGGGAGACAATGACTCAAATTTATCTTATTTGCAGAAAGCAGCCGCGATAGCTCCGGGTTCTACATTCCCCAACCGTTTAGAGGATGTCCTGGTTTTGGAACATGCTATTCAGAAAAACCCAGCTGACGCCAATGCATCTTATTATCTCGGCAACCTTTGGTATGACAAAAGGCAATATGCAAATGCAATCGCAAATTGGGAGCTTTCCGCAAAGACAAACAAAGGCTTTCCAACCGTGTTTAGAAACTTGGGAATCGCTGAATTTAACAAGCAAAACAATCCCGAAAAAGCCTTAACCTACTTTGAAAAAGCCTTCTCGCTCGATACATCCGATGCGCGTGTGTTGATGGAGTTAGATCAGCTTTACAAGCGGATGAATTATTCTTCAGAAAAGCGCCTTAAAGTTCTGGAGGACCACCTGGAAACCTCCGTTCAGCGAGATGATATTTACCTGGAAATAGCTGCTATAAAAAACCTGCTCGGTGATTATGGTAAAGCACTTGACCTAATGTTAAACAGAAAGTTTCATCCATGGGAAGGCGGCGAAGGAAAAGTTTCCGGCCAATATATCTTTTGTTTGGTACAGTTAGCTAAGGATGATATTAAAAATCAACGATATGATGAAGCGATTTCTAAACTAAACGCCGCGCAGGCTTATCCGTTGAATTTAGGCGAGGGCAAATTGCCGGGTGCACAAGAAAACGATATCTACTATTGGTTAGGCATAACTTTTAATAAGCTCGAAGATAGTACAAACGCCAGGTTTTATTGGGAAAAGGCGACTGTGGGTCTCGATGAGCCCTCAGCTGCAATGTTCTATAACGACCAGCAACCCGATAAGATATTTTATCAGGGGTTGGCCTGGGAGAAGTTGGGCAATCGAAAGCGAGCTGATGAGATATTCGAAAAACTCGTGCGTTTTGGTGACGAACACAAAGATGACGACACCAGGATAGATTACTTTGCCGTATCACTGCCTGATCTATTGATATTTGAAGACGACCTTAAACGCAGAAACCGCATCCACTGCAGGTATATCGCAGGCCTTGGATTGCTTGGCAAAAGGCAGTTTGAACTTGCCGAAAAAGCTTTTTCAGAGGTGCTTTCAGAAGAATGTTCACATTGCGGCGCGGTTGCCCATCTTCTATTGCTGAAAGATCTGAGAGAAGCCTCACTTAATGTTGTCGACGAAAAATGATCGCAGGATGTACTATTGACGGAATGCCTGCTATGCGCCGAAAATATCTGAAAGCATCGGCGCTTCTAAAGATGATCAACTGCTGCAAACAGTTTTAATTGGCGCTGTAAACCTTGTGTTTACCGTACTGGCGATGTTACTTGTAGATAAACTGGGCCGGAAACCACTGATGATAGGCGCGGGTGCTTTGTGCCTGTTGTATGTGCTGATTGTTAATGCTTTGCAATAAGGTTCAGGGATGTTGTCTGGATTA
>JAICXZ010000681.1 GCA_025934475.1 Mucilaginibacter sp.
AGCCGCTGGCATAACTATTATGTAGAAGGCATGAACTGGCTGGTGCAAAACGTAGGCATTGATGGTATTTACCTGGATGATGTGGCCTTTGACCGTGTTACCATGAAGCGTATCAAACGTGTATTGACCCAAAATGGCCATCCGGGCATCATCGACCTGCACTCGGCCAATCAGTACAACAAGAGCGACGGCTTTAATAATAGCGCTAACTTATATCTTGAGCATTTCCCTTATCTGAACCGCCTTTGGTTCGGTGAATACTTTGATTACGAGAAAAACGATCCTAATTTCTTTATGGTGGAGGTATCCGGTATTCCGTATGGCCTGATGGGCGAAATGTTACAGGGCGGCGGTAACCCTTGGAGGGGCATGATCTACGGCATGACCAATCGTATGCCATGGTCAGATAATGCTGATCCGCGCCCGATTTGGCATGTATGGGACGAGTTTGGCATCAAAGGCAGCCGCATGATCGGCTATTGGGTGAGCCATAACCCGGTAAAGACCAATAACAGCGATGTGCTGGCCACCATTTACGTGAAAGGCAAAAAAGCGATGATCTCGATTGCCAGCTGGGCTCCGGAAAATACGAAGATCAAACTGAATATCGACTGGAAAGCTTTGGGTATCGATCCATCAAAAGCAACTTTGACTGCTCCTGAGATCAAGAACTTTCAGCCCGAAAGCAAGTTCAGTGTGAATGAAGAGATACCTGTACAAAAAGGCAAAGGCTGGTTATTAATACTTAAATAAGTGTGGTTATAATCATTTTCCAAAGGATGAAAAAACAATATTGGATAGCGGCGATCTTAGTTTGCTGGTTTTGCCAGATCAGGCTCACCGCGATGGCGCAAAATGATGCGACGATTACGGAAACCGAAAAAGAGTTTACCACTTACCCGTTTTCGGACCCTAACCCGATCGCCAACCCTACCAATGTTTATCCATATTTCCGTTTTGATGGGTTTACCGATAAGCCTGTAAAGAAGAAATGGAAAGTTATCGAGCTGGAGAACGATTATATCAAACTATGGATTATGCCGCAGATTGGTGGCAAGATTTGGACAGCCATCGACAAGAAACATAACCGGGCCTTCATCTATCAGAACGATGTGGTGAAATTCAGGGATATTGCCATGCGGGGAGCATGGACGAGCGGCGGCCTGGAGGCTAATTTCGGAATCATCGGTCATACGCCCGGCGTTGCCAACCCGGTAGACTATATTACGAAAAAGAATGAAGATGGCAGCGTGAGTTGTACCCTCAGCCTCCTCGATCTGCTGACCCAAACCCGCTGGAACCTTGAGGTTAAGCTTGAAAAAGATAAAGCCTATTTCACCACCCGCGCCTTCTGGCACAATAAAACAGGGGAGGACCAACCGTATTACAGTTGGATGAACCTGGCAGTCAAAGCGGATGATGATTTAGAATTTATCGAGCCGGGCACTAATCACTTATTTCACGATGGTAAATCGTACGAATGGCCTTATGACAAGGAGCACAACAGGAATATCTCTTTCTATAAACAAAATGATTTCGGCGGGAGCCAGTCGTACCATATCACAGGCCTTTACAGCAAATACTGGGGTGGATACTGGCAAAACGGCGATTACGGCATGATCCACTACGCACCCCGCGAAGACCGGATGGGCAAGAAGGTATTCCTGTGGGGCAAGCAGCGCAGTGGTGCTATATGGGATAAACTATTGAACGACAATGCCGGCCAGTATGTTGAACT
Source organism: Mucilaginibacter sp. (assembly GCA_025934475.1). GTDB lineage: Bacteria > Bacteroidota > Bacteroidia > Sphingobacteriales > Sphingobacteriaceae > Mucilaginibacter. The sequence continues at coordinate 1,739 of JAICXZ010000681.1, forward strand.
CCAGAGTGGAAGACTGTATATCCAAAATATGCAGGAAAGTATGTATACGCCTTACAAACAGTACAGCTTTACGCCTTATCAAACCGATGGCTGGAAAGAGTATTGGTATCCCTACAATCACACCGGCGGGGTAGGTATCGCCGACACCAGTGGTGTGCTCAACATTAAACAGGCGGACGGGAAAGCCACAATTTATTTTTCGTCGATAAGGTCTATAAAGGATACACTAAAGGTGACCGGCAAAGATGGGAAGATCATACTCATCAAACCCGTAAGCCTGGAACCGCTTCAAAATTTAGAAGAAAGCATCGCCTTAAATAATCAGCAAATTAATAAAGTTGCCCTCGGCAGTTGTGAACTGGCGTTGAGCGATAGCACCAAAAAGATATTAAGCCGTCCGACCAAACCCCTTATCGACATTGACTATAATTCGGCTTATGGCCTTTATATCAAAGGCAAATACGAGGAAGGCACTCGTTATTATGCTGAGGCGGAAGCAAACATTAGCAAGTCACTCCAGTTAAATCCTTCTTTTATTCCTGCATTAGCCGAGATGGCTTTGCTGCAATATAAAAAGATGGATTACCAGTCGGCGTTTGACTATGCCCGTAAAGCTTTGAGTCTGGATACCTACGATGGTATGGCGAATTATTACTATGCCCTCGCTGCGGTTAAGCTGGGCAAGTTTTATGATGCCAAAGATGGTTTTGAAGTTGCTACCCTTACTAGCGAATACCGTAATGCCGCTTTTACGGAGTTGGCCAAAATCAAAATCAGGCAGCAACAATACCAGGAAGCTTATACTTACGATTCAAAAAGCCTGATCTATAATGCCGAAAATGTTACCGCTTTACAGCTGCAATACCTGGCTGCACGATTGATGAATAAACAGGATCTGGCCGCGGCTTCCGAAGCGAGGATTAACGCAATCGACCCGTTCAATCATTTCCTGCGCTTCCAGGAATTTCGGCGCACCCAGGCGGATACCGACAGGCTGGCATTTACGTCAGTGATCCGGGACGAACTTCCTGAACAAACTTATCTCGACCTGGCAATATGGTACAGCAACCTCGGGCTTTATCAAAGCAGCGAATTTGTGCTTCTTCTCGCGCCCAAAAAGAATAACGAGATAGAATGGTGGCTGG
>JAICXZ010000355.1 GCA_025934475.1 Mucilaginibacter sp.
CAAAATCGATGCAAAACCCCCGGTTTTCGTGAACATGCGTTTCACCACATTGTTACATTTTATGGGCCGTTAAACTAAAATCCGGATTTATAAGTTATAGCTGAATGCGGCTATTGGGCCGGATTTCCTATTTTTGCCGTTAAGATAAATGAAGACCAAGCTTTTATTATTCGTTTTGGCCGGAGCTGTGCTGATCGGTATAGCGGTTAACTCCTGTAAAAAGAGTAGTGATTATCTGCCCACGTTATTAACCAATAAACAGTGGCAGTTGGCGTCGTTGCAAGTTTACCATTATACGGGGGCCTCCCAGGATAGCGTTGTGGCGCTTGATACTACGTGTAGTCTCACCCAAATATTTCAATTTAACAATAATGGAACCTGCACCTATTCCAATTTTAGCTGCTTATCCGATTCCTCCAGCGGGCATTGGTCATTTTCGAAAGACCATCTATACCTAAATACTGATATGATATGCCAGACTGATACAGGGAAAATCGTACCATTTAAGTCGGCACGTATTAATAACCTTGGTCAGTACTCGCTGGTGCTTCAAACGGGCGACCTGGCGACCTATTATTCGCCTACCCAAAAGAGGGTAATATATGTTTGGGGATTTGTTCGTGTAAAAACAGAATAAACAGTTGTTTCAAAGCATCAAAATTTTATCTTTGAAACGATTTGAAACCTTTGCGAACGTTTTGATCGCCAAAACGTATAATAGGGTGATCATAGCAGGACCAAACCGTTTTAAAATGCCTGCTGTTATCAAGGCTAAATATTAATGAAAAAGAGGATAGCTATTTTTGCTTCAGGTTCCGGTTCAAATGCCCAAAAGATCATGGAGCATTTCAAACGCAGTTCCGAAGCCGAAGTTGTACTGATATTAACCAATAATCCGCAAGCCTACGTGCTGCAGCGTGCCGACAATTTCGAGATTCCATCCCACATATTTTCGCGCCACGAATTTTACGACACCGATACGGTAATCCGCCTGCTAAAAAACCTGCAGGTCGACCTGATTGTATTGGCAGGTTTCCTATGGCTGGTGCCACCCACACTATTAGCTGCTTTTCCTAATAAGATCATCAACCTGCACCCTGCCCTGTTACCCAAATTTGGCGGCAAAGGCATGTACGGCGATCATGTGCACAAAGCTGTTCTCGCAGCTGGTGAAGAAGAATCAGGCATCACCATCCACTTTGTAAACGAGCATTTCGACGAAGGCGAGATCCTCCACCAATCAAGATTTAAAATTGAACCAGGTGACACACTCGAAATCATCAAATTCAAAGGGCAACAGCTCGAACATCAGAATTTTCCAAGAGTAATTGAGAGTCTTCTCAAGAAAATGAAGTCGTAGAATATTTGCTCGAATCGTTATATTTGTAACTACAAGCGTTATGTTATGAAGATTTCGAACGTTCATCCCCCCCTTAGCAATATTCAGGCTGAACTATTGAAAGTTTTCAGTGCTGACATCCCCGATGCTCACCTTGCTGAGCTAAAAAATATAATAGCCCGTTTCTTGCTGGATAAGGCCCGTGATAAGGCTGATGCTGTCTGGGATGAAAAAGGTTATACTGACGAGCAACTTAAGCGAATCATTTATTAATGATAACGATGCTGCCATTGTGAGAAAAGTTGCTCATTCTCATTGCTAAGTTTAACCGTTGCAGCATAATTGTGAAAGTACGTAAACTCACTACCTTCGCATAATAAAATTCCTGCTACCTTTTGAAACGGGCGATGAGGAAGGTAATATAGTCCACCGTCCAACATATGGGATTTGGTTAGTATATGATTACGGTCGTAGTTCGCAACACTCGATCCGTATAGTTTTGGATAGAGATCCCGTTTGCTGAACCAGGAATGAAAGTCCAGATCAAAACAAATAATATAAGGCATTTGAAAAGAATCAATTAGCTTATTATACTTGTTACTTTTTCGCAACAAGGGGCTATTGGGGCCTTCTAATCGACGAAAATCGAAGCTAATACTACCGCCTCCCCCAATCAGGCAAACATGATCCAGCTTATCACTATAGTAAAGAAATTCAATCCGAATAGCAAAAGGTAATTGTTGTTGATCACCAGCGGATCGGGGGGCGGCTAACCACTCTGCCAGCATCGATTTACATAAGTTTAGGTTTACTTCTTCGGAAACTATGGTTTTCTGATCATAATCAAAATCAATCATACAACCTATCTTTATTTCTTCCATTGTTGTCATGAATGCGTTTTCGAATTGAAGTTGTTTCTGGTCGGTTTCCGATGGGTTAAGCCTGGCCACCTCAGCAATAATTTGCTGGCTATTTACCGTTAAAATAAAATCAGGTCGCTTATTTAATATTTTATTGTCATGAAGAATTTTTGTCGCTATGAGGTCAAAAAATCGGGCAAAATAAAATTCAGAAATAGTAGATAGAAAATTAGAGCGGTCTGTCTCCTTTTGTAGTTGCATAAGGAAATGGAGCTGATGTTTTTTGTCTAAAGCTTCTATTTCTTCCGAAAGGTTGTTGCGTTTCTCAAAATATCTTTCAAATAAGCTCATGTGCCGTCATTGTTATTTTGTACGCGCCTAACACTTCTCATTTTATAAACCTCCTGGTTGGGCTGGCTGCATGCCCCCAATAAAAGCAGCGGTGCGGCAAATGGAAGCAGTATTTTTCATTGATTTTGGTGCGAGCTATTCGGCTCCAATATAGCGAACAAAAAAACTAATCTCTAGTCTCCAATCTCTAATCACAAATTACTACCTTTGCGGCTTCAAAAACAGTGTGTCCATGAGCCAATCAGTGCAAATAAAAAACGCCTTAATTTCAGTTTATTACAAAGACAATCTCGAACCTATTATACATGAACTAAAGCGCCTTGGCGTGAACATGTATTCGACCGGCGGAACGGAAACTTTTATCCGTAGTCTGGGTGCGGATGTAATAGCAGTTGAAGACCTCACTTCGTATCCGTCTATCCTTGGCGGCCGTGTGAAAACGCTTCATCCAAAGGTGTTCGGTGGTATCCTGGCACGCAGAAGTTTTGAAGGTGACCAACAGCAACTGGAGCAATACGAAATTCCGGAAATAGACCTGGTGATCGTTGATCTGTATCCTTTCGAAGAAACCGTAAAATCTGGCGCAGGTCAGGATGACGTGATCGAGAAGATCGATATCGGCGGTATTTCGCTGATCCGCGCAGCGGCCAAGAACTTTAAAGATGTAGTGATTGTTGCTTCTAAAGACGATTACTCAGAATTAGAGCAGCTGTTGAAAACTCAGGAAGGTGCAACAACTATCGACCAGCGCCGCTCGTTCGCACAAAAAGCATTTAACATTTCATCACACTATGATACCGCCATCTTCCAGTATTTCAGCCAGGAAGAAGAGCTGCCGGTATTCAAACAAAGCATACAGCAAAGCAACGTTTTGCGTTACGGCGAGAACCCGCACCAAAAAGGGGTATTCTACGGTAACCTTCATGCTATGTTCACCAAACTGAACGGCAAAGAACTTTCATACAACAACCTGGTGGACGTTGACGCAGCTGTAGCTTTGATAGACGAGTTTACCGAGCCAACTATTGCCATTTTAAAACATACCAATGCTTGCGGCATCGCAAGCCGAAACTTCATTAAAGAAGCCTGGATCGATGCATTGGCATGTGACCCGGTATCGGCTTTTGGCGGCGTTATTATTGCCAATGACGAGATCGACTCGGAGACTGCAGCAGAGATCAGCAAACTGTTTTTTGAGGTGCTGATTGCGCCGGCTTATACCGATGAAGCAGTAGAAATTTTGCGCTCAAAGAAGAACCGTATCATCCTGGTTCGCCAGAATGTAGAATTACCTGTAAAGCAATTCAAGACGCTGCTCAACGGCGTTATCGAGCAGGATAAGGACCTGGTGATTGAAGGACCGGATCAAATGCGCAGCGTTACCGATAAGCAACCCACCGATCACGAATTGCGCGATCTTCACTTCGCCAACAAAGTGGTAAAACATACCAAATCAAATACCGTTGTTTTTGCTAAAAACAACCAGTTGATGGCCAGCGGCGTTGGACAAACCTCGCGCGTCGACGCGTTGAAACAGGCTGTAATTAAGGCCGAAAGCTTCGGCTTCGACCTTACAGGCGCTGTGATGGCTTCCGACGCGTTCTTCCCTTTTAATGACTGTGTTGAGCTGGCTGCTGAAGCTGGCGTAACTGCGGTATTACAACCAGGAGGCTCTGTAAAGGACCAGGACTCGATCGACATGGCAAACAAAAAAGGAATAGCGATGGTTATGACCGGAGTTCGTCATTTTAAACATTAATCAAGAGTTAAGGCAATAAGTTGAATTTTTATTCGCTTTTGTTAACAAGTGATAATGCTTTTACGTATAATTTTTTCAACTTAGCAAATTAATTTTTTGAAGTAGCAGAACATGGGTTTATTCAACTTTTTCACACAGGAAATAGCCATTGACCTTGGCACAGCAAATACCCTCATAATACACAACGACAAGGTGGTGGTTGATGAACCTTCGATCGTTGCATTTGATCGTACAACGAATAAAGTGATAGCGATAGGCAGGCAGGCGATGCAGATGGAGGGTAAAACCCATGAAAACATTCGTACTGTACGCCCGCTGAAAGACGGTGTTATTGCAGATTTTAACGCCGCCGAACACATGATTCGCGGCA
>JAICXZ010000080.1 GCA_025934475.1 Mucilaginibacter sp.
AATACAACCAGGCCCGCTACCAAAACTACCTTCTCAACAATACTTAGCCGTTTGTTTTCCTGGTGGATCATTCGCTTCAGTCTATCGCGTAACTGGCTGCCCGAGCCCATGCTCACGGCCAATTTGGCCGACCTGAAATTATCGTTGTTAAAAGCGAGCAAAGCTTCGAGGTAATTCGTTTTGCGGCTTGTGCGGCTTAGAACAATATCATCACAACATGCTTCCCTTTCGGCACGGATGAGAGAGGACAACCACAGCAATCCCGGATTGAAGAAAAATACTGTTTCAACCAACCCCTGTAAAATATTCACCAGATAATCACGACGGCGAATATGCGCCAATTCATGCCACAGAATACTTTCTACCTGCTCAGCCGGCAGTTGAAGGATTATGCCGATCGGCAGCAGAATCACCGGCTTAAGCCAACCAACAGCCACCGGCACTTTAACCAATTCAGATTGCATCAATCGTACAGCCTGACTGATACCAATCTGGCTGGCAAATTGCCCTATCTTATACTTAAACTCTTCGGGCACTTCATGAACCTTATAGTTCCTGATTCGCTGGATATACAACAACCCGCCGACCATTTTGAAGCTTTTGAACAGGAACAGCAGCAGCCACACCATAAATATCAAATTGGTGTTCTGTTTGATGAGGCTGACAAATCCCTCATAAAAACCTAAATGAGCTGGAGTTACATTAAAAGGATGGCCATGACTATCAACTACGACGAACGTTTTGATATCGGCCGGAAGCGGTTTTGGGTCCACCGTGCGCGCTTGTATATAAAAAGTTATACTTACAGCAAGCGCAAATAATACCATTATCCCGCAAAGCAGCCGATATCGTACATCGGGCTTAGACTTCCTGGTTAGTGTTATGACGGCACCAGCAAGTAGTGCGGCGACCACCCCGATCCAAAGCGAATGGATCAGCATCCAGCAAATTGCCTGGATAGTGTGATCGGAAATGTACGGAGCCCAAATTGACGTTTTCATAGCTTTATGGTTTTTCGTCCATCTTTTTAATAAGTTCTTTAAATTCTTCCATTTCTTCGGGCGACATTTTCTTGTTGCCCAGCAATTGCATCATCAGGCTGCTTGCCGAACCGTTAAACAGGTTATCCACCACACGGTCCAGTAAATAGCTTTTGGTTTTGCCCTCATCTACGGCCGCCTTATAAACATGAGTCATTTGGCTGGCGTCTTTCGTTACAAATCCCTTGTCGAGCATAATGAGCATCAGCTTCTGGGTCGACATGTAATTCACCTCACGTTTTTGCTCATTCAGTTTATCGTTCACAAACCTTACCGTCGATGGACCATACTGCCATAATACCTGGAGTATTTCCAGTTCTGACTTTGTAGGCTCCGACGACGAGCTTTTTTCCTTATTGGATGATTTCATATATCAAACCTAAGAAATAATTCTTATCATATCTAAGTAATTTCTTATACTTAATAATAAGTCATTGATTTACAGATAAATAAAATAAGAAATATTTCTTATGTTTTATTCAAATGAGCCTTTTCGGGAGATTTCAGGCAAAAAGAAAAAGATTATTTATTGTACCGAGTCATCGTCAGCTCTGTACCAACTGTTGCAAAGCTCTTAATCATTTCGATAGAGCGATCTATCAATGCGGGTAGTTCGGGTTGCTCGTCGTCATCAAAGCCACTAAGTACATAGTCAACCTGTCTGCCCTTTGGGAAGTTATCGCTTACGCCGAAACGTAAACGTGCATAATTGTTGTGGCCGAGCGTCATTTCGATATGCTTTAGGCCATTATGACCGGCAGCACTGCCTTTGGGTTTCAGGCGCAGGGTGCCTAATGGCAATGCGATATCATCTACCAGCACCAACACATTTTCGACAGGAATCTTGAGCTCCTGCATCCAGTAATTGACCGACTTACCGCTCAGGTTCATGTAGGTAGTGGGTTTAACGAGATAAAGGTTACGCCCCTTGTAGGACATTTCTGCATAATACCCCAGCCGCATGTTGTAGAACTTAATATTCTCCTGCTTAGCCAGCTCGTCCAATATCATAAAGCCGATATTGTGCCGGGTATCGGCATACTCCTGCCCTATATTGCCTAAACCTACGATGAGATATTTCATTTTTTGGGTCGATAGTCCATAGTCGATAGTCTATAGTCAGGCCTCGGGTTAGGACATTAAATCAGGCCACGAAAGTATAAAAAAAATAGCGATGGGTCTAAACCCATCGCTATTCAATCGGTGCAATCACACCTAAATCGGTGAAATCACCAAATTATTTCTTGCCAGCTTCTTGCTCAGCCTGGCGCAACGCACGTGAAGTAGTTACCGAAACGATGGTATCTTCTTTAGCATTGGTAATAGTCAGCTTGTCGAATTTCAGGTCGCCAACGCGTACTGATTTACCAACTTCAAGTTCTTCGATGCTTACGTCGATGGTATCCAGGTGATCTTTTGGAAGAGCCTTAATACGCAGCTTGCGCAGTTTCTGAACCAGTTTACCACCCATTTTAACGCCTGGAGAAGTACCGGTTAATTTGATCGGAATTTCGATAGCGATCGGTTTGTTCTGGTCAAGTTCCAAAAAGTCAACGTGCAGGATCTGCTCTGTCAACGGGTGGAACTGGATATCCTGAACGATAGCAGTAGCTTTAACACTACCTACATTAATGTCGATGAAATGAACGTCCGGAGTGTAAATAACCGGCTTCAAATCAGCTGCGGACACAGCAAAGTGGGTTTGGGTTTTCCCACCATAAAGAACTGCAGGCACCTTGCCTTCGTAACGCAGCTCCTTAGCGTCGCGTTTCCCTACGTTCTCTCTTGGAGAACCGCTAATAGCAATTGATTTCATTTTTTATTTTATTTAATTATTGTGTTATTCTACTTTAAAAAGCTGGCTTATTGAGCCGTGCTCATTTACATTCAATATCGCTTTGGCAAACAGTTCGGCAGTTGATAATACTTTTATCTTCTTGCTCTTATGCTTCAGCGGGATTGTATCGGTAACGATCAGCTCGGTCAATACCGATTTCTCGATCGTTTCATACGCATTGCCCGACAACACCGGGTGCGTACATACTGCTCTTACGCTCTTTGCGCCACGCTCCATAATGAGGCCCGCGGCCTTTCCTAATGTACCGGCGGTATAACAGATATCATAGATCAGCACGATATCCTGGTCAGTTACATCCCCAATCAAAGTCATCGATTCGATCTCATTCGCGCGTTTACGGCGTTTATCGCAGATCACCACTTCAGCATTAAAGAATTTTGCAAAAGTGCGCGCCCTGTATGAGCCACCCATGTCAGGCGAAGCGATTGTCAACGATTCCAGGCCCAAACTCTTGATGTAAGGCACAAATATGATCGATGCATCCAGGTGATCCACCGGAATATCAAAGAATCCTTGTATCTGTGCAGCGTGCAGGTCCATCGTCATGATGCGATTGATGCCTGCTGCTACCAGCAAATTTGCAACCAGCTTTGAGCCGATAGCCACACGTGGTTTATCCTTCCTGTCCTGGCGAGCCAGTCCGAAGTAAGGGATAACTGCTGTTACATAGTGAGCCGATGCGCGTCGCGCAGCATCGATCAGCATCAGCAGTTCCATCAGGTTATCAGTCGGCGGGCAAGTGGATTGTATCAAAAACACATCGCAACCGCGCACCGTTTCGTTAAAGTGCGGCTGAAATTCACCATCACTAAAACGCGATACCGCAACCTCACCTAAATCCTTACCATATGCTTTGGCTATTTTGGCGGCCAGCTCCTGCGTTGCAGAACCGGCGAATAATTTGATGGGGTTAAATTGTAATGGCATCGTTTTGTTGATTTCGAAGTTTGGATTTCCAATTTCGAAATTATTTTGTGAAACCTGACTAAAAAAATTCGGATTTCGATTTTTCCTTCAGATGTAAATCCGAAATTGAAAATTCGAAATCCGAAATTCTTATTGTTGTCCGACCTGGATTCGAACCAAGACTAAATGAACCAAAATCACTTGTACTACCCTTATACTATCGGACAATTTCCACCGCAAAAGCACCCTTTTGAAACGGACTGCAAAAATAAGACGATTTTTTAAAGATTAAAATCTAATTTGAAAAAAATGTGAAATTGATATTTACTGTCGAAATTATAGCGCTGAGAACCTGTTTCTTACTTCTTCCCAAGGTTCGGCATTTATTTTTCCAGCTTCAAAATCACGCTCACGACGTAGTATCTCTTTCTTTTGAGCATCGGAGATATCGTGTTGAACTTCGGTTTTGTAGTCATATTTTAAGCTATTTAAAAATACCAACAAAACGCGTTCTGGCTGTTCATTGCCAATATTGACTGTCAATGTCGTCATATTAACAAATTTACAGAATTATTCCTCAACCACCACGCCCATCGAGCAGAATTTGTCGATCCTTTCGGTAACTAATTCGTCAACATTGCGGGCTTTAAGTTCCTTCAAATCCTTTATAAGGTGCTTTTTTAGGAGAGTAGCCATGGCTACCGGGTCCTGGTGAGCGCCGCCAACCGGTTCTTTGATCACGCCGTCGATCAGTTTGTTTTTGTACATTTCGGTCGAGCTAAGCTTCAATACTTCGGCGGCTTTCTCCTTATTTTCCCATGTTTTCCAGAGAATAGTGGAGCAGTTTTCGGGAGATATAACAGAATACCATGAGTTTTCGAGCATAAATACCCTATCGCCTATCGCCAGGCCCAAAGCACCACCAGAGGCCCCTTCACCGATAATCACACAGATAACCGGAACACGCAATACGGCCATTTCCAACAGGTTGCGGGCAATAGCTTCACCCTGGCCACGTTCTTCGGCTTCAAGACCCGGGAATGCCCCCGGGGTATCTATCAGTGTGATAATAGGCTTATTGAATTTTTCCGCCAGTTTCATCAGGCGCAATGCTTTGCGGTAACCTTCTGGATTGGCCATACCGAAATTGCGGTATTGCCTCTCCTTGGTATTACGGCCCTTTTGATGGCCAATGAACATTGCTGTTTCGCCATTGATCGAACCGAAACCACCGATGATGGCTTTGTCGTCACCAACTGTCCGGTCTCCATGTAGTTCGACAAAATCGTCGCACATCAACTCCAAATACTGTAGAGTATAAGGTCTTTCCGGATGCCGCGAGATTTGGACGCGCTGCCAGCCGGTGAGATGGCTATATATATCCTGTTTAGTGTTTTCGAATTTTTCCTCAAGCTCATTCAAGGTTGCCGACATGTCGACTTTGGTCTTTTCTTCAACCTGTTTAACCTTATCTATCTGCGCCTGCAGGTCCGAAAGGGGCTTTTCAAAATCAAAAGAGATCTTCATACGCGTTGTAACGGGTTGCAAAGTTAATGATTAGTTGTAATGGTTGTAGAAGTTATAAAAGTTAAAATGGTTTTCCCCTGTTAACCTTTATAACTCTTTTAACTTTTATAACCTTTTCAACTATTTCAACAAACTCTCCAGCTTCTTAATCTGCGCCTCGCTCAAAATGTCCCTGGTTTTGAGGCAGGCTTGCAAGATGGCGTTGCGTAATTCACCCTGATACAAACCGTACCGATTGGTATAAAATATCAGGTTGCCGTCATCTACTTCGTGGGTTCTGAATAGCGAGTCGAGCGTTTTCTCGTTGTTAATGATATTTCCACCCATCTCCTTCTTTTTGCGGTTGAGGTTGGCTACGATATCTTTCAATTTGGCTATCTGCCCGGGATTTAATTGCAGTTGCGCTTTATATTTCAGCGCTTTATCGGGCAAAGGATAATGGTTCATCTCGCCTGCCAGCGACATATCATCCATGTCGTCGCCGTTGAGATAACCATTATATTTTTTGTCGTCTATTGTTTTAAATGGTGAATGTTTGAGCCCCACATCTGCTACAGGAGGTTTAACAACGGCCTTGCTTTTAGTTAGATGCCCGGCGCTGTCCGTTTTTGCCTTTTTTTCCGGAACCGTTGGTGTTACTATTTTAATAGTGCTGTCTTTTTTAACGAGGCTATCCTTCACTGCGGGTTTAACAGGTTGGAGTGTTTTGGAGTTGGTATCAACCGGCGCCTGTTTCACAGAATCAGCATGTATCTGCTGTAAAAGGCTGTCTGCTGCAAGTTTTTTTGCGAGCGAATCAGCAGCTTTCAATTGATTGATTTTAGCCAAACTGTCGGCAGTTTGTTTCTTTAAAAACTCGGCCTGCTGCTGACGTAACACGCTATCTGATGGCATACCTTTCACGGACTCCATTAATTGCTTCCTGGCAATACTATCTGGTGGAATGGCAGATTTAACAGTATCTGCCGGGGTACGTTTCTTCAGGCTATCGGCAGTAGTTTGCGCGACGGCGGGAAAAAACAAGAGCAATAAAAAGAATGGAAGTAGATGTTTTATCATGCTTAGGACTTTGCTTCAAAAAGCTAAGGCAAATTTAGGATAAAGTACGAAAACTCACAGCAACATGCTGGCTATTCGCCACTATGCCGCCTTCTTCAGCGTAAAATAAAACCGGCTGCCCTCACCCAGATCACTCTCCACGCCAATCTTGCCGGATTGTGCCTCGATGAAGTCCTTAGCTATTGCCAACCCCAGACCGGTTCCCGTTTGCTCGGCTTTTGATCCTGGCACCTTAAAATAGCGCTCAAAAATCCTTGATAAATATTTCGTTTCAATTCCCTGGCCATGGTCTTTTACAGAAAACTCTACATCGCCTTTGACTTTCTTTATAGTTAGGTCGACCGTCGATTTTTCGTGGCTATATTTAATCGCATTGGAGAGCAGGTTAATAAGTACCCAAGTGGTTTTATCCAGGTCGGCATACACCTGGGGCAGATTATCGTCGTACTGAACGTTGATCGAAACCTGGCGCTGATCGGCCGTGAATTTAACCGCTTTGACAGCGTAATCAACAATATTTTTGGGGTGCGTACTGCCAAAATTGAGATTCAATTTACCTGTTTCAACCTGGGCCATGTCCAGCAACTCGCCTGTGATTTGAAGTAATCGCCGCGAATCGTCTTCGATGTTCCCAAGCAACTGCTTTTGTTCATCATTTATCTTTCCAACACGCTCGTCCTCCAATAATTTCAGGCTCATTTTAATGGACGAGATCGGGGTTTTAAGCTCGTGCGAAATTGTAGCTATAAAATTGGTCTTTGCCTCATCCAATTGCTGGTACTCGGTAATATTATTCAGGATAATAACTTTACCTATCACCCGGTCCTTACTAACAACCGATTGTGTTTGCTTCGAAAAATAGCTCTCACGGTTATCCGCGTATATTTTGATTTTCTTTTGGTCAGCAACCATCAAGTTACGAAATAAATCATTTTCCAATGCCACGTCAGGCGCATACCTACCTATCAGGTTTTCCTCAGGAATCCCAATCAGCGTACAGGCAACCGTATTAACAAAAATGATATACGACTTCTCGTTCAGGCCGATAATACCATCGCGCATTGAATTGATAATGGTCTCGATCCGTCTTTTCTCGAACATGATGTTAGCCAGATTGCTGCTTTCATACTCGTTCAACTGGAACGTCATGTTATTAAATGCTTCGGCCAATTCGCCAAATTCGTCGTTCGACTTAAAGTCGAGCCGCTGATGGTAGTTCCTGCGCGATATCTCCTTGATTCTTTCGGTGAGCTCCCTAAGCGGATTTGCAACATAGCCGGGGAAATTAATGATAAACGTAAATGCAACCAGGAAAAGAAATGAACCGATAAGAGCCACCAATATAGTTGCACTTTGCGCAGTAGCCTTGGCTACTGCATTCTTATGCTCCTCGGCGTCCATGTTAAGTTTCATGATCCTGAAAAGCAAAGCCCTTAGTTCTGTGCGTAAATAGGCCTGTTTTGCCAAATCGCCACCCAAAAGCTTTAATTGCTCATACTTTGAACGCAACGAATCAGTTGCCTGCTGCTCGCCGGGCTCAGTTATATTATGCTCTTGTTTAACAAGATTACTTTCGACTGCCTGAACCTGATCGCTATTGAGTTGCCCATTGCTCTGATCAATGGCGACTGCAATATTTCGCATATAGACGATAGTTTCATGATTATCCTTCAGAATAACACTCGAATCCGCAGATAATCTGTTGAGAAAATATATCGACAACCCGCTGCAAACAATTGCCAGCAGGAACAAAAAGCCAAACCCGGCGCGGAGTTTATTTTTAATCGTCATGACAGTATCACTAAATCTATATCGGTTTTTGACATCTTATTGAGCAGTTGTGTAAACACGGCCGTCTTCATCACCAACTGGTAAAACTTGAAATGCGGTTTACCAAGGCATATGGTGGTAATTTCATACTTTTCGGCCGTTTCCCAAATGGTTTTGGCGATGTTATCGCTTTTTACCTTCACCACTTCCCCACCCAATTGAGTGGCAGTTTTCATATTGTTGATCAAATGACGCTGCGCCGCCAAATTGATCTTATCGCTGCTTTCGTGCGACGTTTGTACATACAGCAGATACCATTTGGAGCGGTAATAGGAGGCTAGTCGTGCAGTTTTACGGATGATGATCTTAGCCGCCTCATCATTTGTACTAATACACGCCAGGAAAATCTCGGCCCTGAGCTTCACATTTTTGGGCAGCTCGGTATCAATCTTACGCTCCAACTGATGAGCAACCTCTTTGAGCGCCAGTTCGCGAAGCTGCAATATCCGCTCGGCCTGGAAAAAGTTACTTAATGCGGTGGCAATCTTTTGCTGGTCGTATATCTTGCCTTCCTTAAGCCTGTCAATCAGTTCATCAGCCGTAAGGTCAATATTTACCACCTCGTCGGCCATTTGGAGCACTTTATCGGGGATCCGCTC
>JAICXZ010000289.1 GCA_025934475.1 Mucilaginibacter sp.
AAGGCGCATGGCCAAAAAAAGCACCAGCGTCCGGCTTTTTTGTCACCGGATCGATAACATCGTCTTCATCACTGATCCGCCTTGAACTGAATAGGGAATATCCCCCTATCATGATGTGTTTACTATGCGCGTAATCAGCTAATGCTTTCCATCGCTGTATATTGGAGGCCGAGCTGTCTTCCATATTACAATGACTTCCAAAGCTGAGGATCAATGCTTCATATCCCGTTGCGGCACATTGATCAACCGCACTCTTTACATCTTCATCATTACGGCTTACCAAATGCATAAAAATGGGGTTTTCAGTGGTCCAAGGTGCAATCGTGTTGTACATTTTCCGAATGGCCAGTCCCCGCCTTTCGCGGTCGTAGCTGTCCATCAGCAATTCATAAGTTCGAACAGAGTTGAAAATTTGGCCCTTCTCTAATTCGATGCCCGTGACCTTTTCAGGATATACTTCCAGCAAGCAAGGCGTCTGGTAATCGTAGTTCACCTGGGATGTATAATTGCTGTCCGCTTTCCAATGGGTAGTCTGGTCGCTAATATCATACCGCATGGAGTTATTGAAGGCGTAGTTAGTCTCCAAATAAAGGCCATGCTGTTTTTCCATTTGAGCAGGAGAACCAACCACTGCACTCTCTTCTTCCACCGTGGCAAGTACCTCATTTACTACCCTGTTCAAGATTATAGTTTTACTCCCCTTATTTTCAACTGAAAGCCATTTCACAATAAGTGGAATGTTATTATACAATTCGTAATGTATGGTAACAAGCAGGTCTTTCAAATCATCAATATTTGATTTGTAAGTGAACGATAGCATTTTACCAGCACCTTGAATATTATTCAAAGCCCAGCCTCGTGGTTTCCAACGGATATAGGGGGAAATATTGGTCACCGAAAAAGATTGGAATTGAAAATCGTTTTCATGGTTTTTAAACGTACTTACCCATTCCGGCAGCAGATAAGCATTCTCCTTTTGACCGTAAAGACCTCCGACATTATACTCTTTACCGTCGATAGTTAACCGGGCCTCCGGCTTTACAGCTCTTAACAATTGCTGGCCGCTGCTCAGATTGGAGTAATCAATGCAGGCAACATTCCGCTGAATTCGGAAGGCTCTTTTTACCAAACCATTGCTAAGAATAATATTCTTACCATCAGCATAAACATCGGCCTTTTGCTGAACCGGCTTTACTAACCAATCCTGGGAAAGATGCGACCTATCGCTTTCTTTCCAGGCTGGTAATTTAGGGCTCAGCTCTTGTGACCAGGCAGAATGAAGGATGCTTAAAAAGGCAATTGTCGACAAAAACAGCTTTCTTTTCATTATTTATTTTCAGTTTGTTTAATATTTTTTCAATCTTTTATTGCTATTGGTTCCATTAGTTTTTTGGCTTTCCATCATACACTTGCTGTCCTTTAGTGATGCCATTTTCATTAAATGAATCTATCCTAAAAAAATAGGGAATATCCTTGTTAAGACCAGAAATAGTCAGCGAATGATCCCCATAAACCAATATGGAATGATAGAGTTTATCTTTTGAAATGCCAAAGGAAACAGAATACCCTGTGGCACCTTTTACCGATTCCCATTTCAGGGTGGCTTTGCGCGTATCTGCCACTTCACGGTTTACAGTGACGGCCTTCACTGGTGCCGGAGTTTTCCCTGCCCCTATTCCAAATACTCTTAAATCCGAAATAGAAAAATAACCGTCCGGCACCGCCAAACCAACGATCTTTATATAACGTGCGGTCATCGGCCTTAGCAGCACCTGGTAGTCATGGACTACATCAATATTACTGGAAGACCGGTCAATTATAGTCGACCAATGGGTTCCGTCTTTTGATGCCGTGATAATATATTTATAGGATTTTACAGTATCTCCTGCACGGAGTTTTGCTCCCTCGTCTGCGAAGTTGATTTGGATAGCATGGATTTGGCTGCTTGTTTTTAAGTCGATTTGCAGCCATTCCCCGGATTTAGTGCTCGCTGCACTCCACCAGGTACGTACATCTTCATCGCAGGCAAGCCCAGGGGTATGAAGCAGCAATGATGACGATGCGGATATATTCTTTTTATAAGATAGCAACATCCAGCCTTTGAATAAGCTTTCTTTCTGAAAGTCCATTTTTTTAGTCGGCATTCCCATGGGGTAATCTCCAAAGGCGGTAATGCAATTCAATTGGCCAGCGTCATCAAAAAAAGCGGGGAACACGCCGATTCTGCGCTCGAACATGTGACGAATCGAAATCGTCATAGTGGCAACATGCCAGTAATTGCCGTACTTATCCTGAAAAGTACAGCCATGTCCGGCGCCATTGACGAACCCACCAGGCTTATAGGAGAAAGGACTATTGAGCATATAAGCAAATGGGCCCAGCGGTTTGTCTGAGACATATACGCCATCACCATAAACTTTGAACTCGGTACCGGGCGATGCGTACTGAAGATAATACTTGCCATTATATTTGGTCATCCAACCGCCTTCGTTCCATCCTTCACCACCATCCTGGTTTTGTTCGCCATGCTCCTCCCAGCCATGCTCTTTAGCATGATGACCGATCAATATTTGGGGAATACCAATGGTGTCTAATTTGCGCAAGGGATTTAATTCGATGCCCATGATTGGCTCGCGGTTGGAACAGCCGTAATATAAATAAACGCGCCCGTCGCTATCTTTAAACAACGCCGGATCAGTCATGCCAATCCGGAACCTGGAATTGTATACCTTCCAGTTATCTTCCAAGGGATTGGTATTGTAATAAACTTTGGGTGCTCCGCTTGAAGCAATAAAGAACACCGTGTCGTGAATGGCTTCGACGGTCGGAGCGTAGTCCTCCACAGGTAGTGTCGCAGAAGGTCTGAAGCTCCACTGCAACATGTCATCGGAATACCAATAGCCGCCAGATTTGGAAGCATATAGAAAATATTTCCCCCTAAACAGGTGAATCACAGGATCGGCGGCCTCGCGGTATGAGGGCGAATCGTAGCTGAACCGGTAATTCAGATTTATCGGATTGCAAAAGCTACTGGCAAACTGTTGTGCCCGCAATTGAGATGTAACCAAACACATAACCCAGAAGATCACGTGCTTAACCAAAATGCTTATTTTCATTTTACAGCTTTAACCTTCCCGTTTTTATCTATCGTTACCTGTACAGTTCCGTGGGATGGCACAGCTACCTTTGGCCACTTGACGAATGCTGTATAAGAAAGTGGCCGCCTGGCCTCGCTGCTGGTTTCTGCAAAGACGGATACGTTCGCATCATATTCGGTGTCGTTTTTCAGCAGCAGTGTGGTTGCTTCATTATTTCTTTTCAGAACTGAAGCATCCACATGATCAAAAACGACCAGGTTCCTTTTATCTGACTGAAGATAAATTCCGGGAAGTTCAATGGCCATTAACATACCGTTCGTTTCTGTCCACGAATTTCGTGTATTGATAAAATTGCCGGTACTTCGTTTACCCTCGGCATCACTCGGCTGAATTCGCTCCATGCTTGATCCGATGAGGTTGTTCGTGGTGACATGACCCGGCATATTTACTGATTCTGCATTTGCGTGCTCAATGTCCCTTATTAAATCTGCATATAATTTATTGCCCGTTGCCCGGTACAGCTTGAACAGGTAATCGCCCGAAGCTTCACAAATACCCGGTGCCGCATGTTTATTTTGAATGCTCGCCCATACTGTCCCGGCCATGTGACATTGCAATTTTGCGATTTGGCTGCTGGCAGGAAAAACAGGGTCATAAGATAATACCCAGGTTGAACAAAGCGCAGCTTCTACCTGTGCCTTCTGCAGCCAGCTTTTATCGCCGGTAATATTGTATAACGCCATCAGTGATTCTAAGAAACCAAACGCCGATTCGGAGTTCGCATCCATGCTGATATCTCCGCAATCGCCACCGGTTAGACCCTGGTTTACAACATCACGCTGATAATAATAATCGGCTGCCACCCCGGCTACCTTAAGCCACTCCGGGTGATTGAAATAATTTGCCGCAATGGCGAGTCCGGCAGGCGCTATTGCTCCCGCGGTGGAGTTGAACACCGCTATCTGCCCTGTCTCAGGTACGATATATTGCCCAAACTGGCCATACTTTTTCCAGGTATTGGTAAAAGCATCGGCCAACTTTTTCGCCGCCGATTCCCATTCTGGCTTAATTGTATTTCCATAACCTTGCGCCTTCAACAGCATAAGATGCTTCATCAGCCAGAGCAGGGCATCGCTATTTTTTCGAACCATGGCCTGACCTGCAGGAAAATCCGGGTGCATCTTTTCAAAAAGGAGTTCGCCATTTGCTTTTATTCCACCATAAAAAAAGCCGCTTTTCCCCTGTAGCTTATTCACTACAAAGTCAATCTCTTCGGCTACCCGCTGGCGTTCCTTCAGATTATTAAGAGCCAGCATAGGATAGGTATTAATCATGCCGCTTACCCAACCCAATTGGAAGTCGTCATTGTTTTCTGGTTTGTAATAACTGCCGGCGGGAACAGTTACAAAATTGTTGCTGCAAATAGACGTGCCTAATTCGAGCAACTTACTCATAGGTAGTATATTCCGCGGATGATTGGGTCCGGTTATATCTTTTCGCACCTTCAAAAATTTCGTGAGCAAATCGGGAATGCTGCTGGCGTCAAATAGGAATAACCTCATAGTTATAGCCACACGATCGCCTGGTTTCCAGTCGTGCGCTTTATCACCGCTTTCGTGAAAATCCCCAAAACCGGCGGCTAGTTTCCGCACCGCGGGCGCTGAAATTCGGAAGCTGCAGCTATCTTGTTTGGCGTTTTCAGTAATCGTAAGACCGCTGTTACCCAATTTTGTCTGTTGAGTAGTTAACAGGATGAAGCCCTTTTTTGCACCTGGCGAAAAAAAGCACATTGCTGGTGTTGCGGCATTGCCGGTTTGCAACCGCACCAATGACGCCTGGTTTTGTTCAATAGACAATCTTGGGTTGTTCGAAATTGTCAGTGGCACTTTGGGGTTATAGTACATATCCTTCGTATAAGGCGGATTGTATTCGTTGCCAATAGCACGATACCGATTTCCGTTGTACATACTTGCAGGCACCAGAACGTAGTTTTTCCGGCTCCAGCGACTGAAGTCAAACGACACGGACAATGCGGTGGAGGCGGCGTGCCCCTTGTTTAACATAATGTCTGTTGTTATATCCAGCATTTCTTGGCTTGCACCCTGTTTAGCAGTTAAATTAAGCGTCCATTGTGCGCTGTCAGTTTTCAGCATATTCGTCCTGAACTCAGATTCGCTCAATTCTGTGGTGCCATTATATCGAATAGCGCTTACCCGCATATTTCCATGCAG